>CAZKEL010000066.1:0-10466 GCA_964551815.1 uncultured bacterium | reverse complement strand
TATTGGGAAGATTTGCTTCACAGAATATGCGGCAGCTTTTGGCGTTCTTTATTGCCACCAGTATCATTTTTCAGGAATCTTACCTGTTTTTCTACCGTCAATATAATGAAATTTTTAATCCACTAAAGCATATACCCATTCATCTTTGCAGTTTTTCGCAATTTATTGCTGCCTATACTTTGTTTACCAAAAGCCAACGAGGATTTGAACTGGCCTTCTACTGGGCAATTGCTGCAGCTATCCAGCCAATTCTCACTCCTGAACTTGACAGTACTACTATTGACACACAATTTGTCATTTTCTTTCTTTCCCACGGATTAATTATACTCAGTGTCATTTGGCTCATTACTATAGAAAAAATGCAGCTTCGACGTCAATCTTTAAAGGAGGTTATCATCTTTACTAATCTCCTCCTTATTCCTATTGCTCTCGTGAATTGGCTGCTTGAAAGTAATTATATGTATATATGCCGAAAACCTGCTGTAGAAAATCCTTTGCTCATAGGAGAATGGCCCTTTTATTTACTTGGATTTGAAGGAATTGGAATTGCCTTCTTCTGTATCAGCTTTATAACCATGAAAATTTTTGGAAGGGTCAAAATATAAATGATTGTTCCCGGATTAAAACCCTTCATTTTATTTTCTCCGAGCCATATAGTCACGATGGTGGTTTCTCTCCTTTTATTTATTTTGGTACCTGTTTTCATTGTAAAAGACAGGGAGGCAAAATGGATAGATCGAATGAGCAAGAGTTTAGGGCTTCTTCTCATAGGAAATGAGTGGGCCTGGCTGTATTATAAATTCATTACCATCGGGGGACATTGGGCAGAATATCTCCCCCTTGAAATGTGTACGATCAATGCATATTTATTGGGATGGCTGCTTCTGAGGAAAAATCCTTCGCACCAAATTTTTGAAGTATTGTATTTCTGGGGATTAGCCGGAACCGTTCAGGGAATAGTCACACCGCGCTTATTTGCTGGCTTTCCTCAATTTCTCTTTTGGGAATATTTTATTACACATTCGGGAGTGGTTTTAGCTGTATTAATACTCATCTTTAGACATAATATCCCTATTACCAGTAGGTCTCTGTTTAGGGCATTTCTCTGGTTGCAGGTTATTGCTTTGATTAATCTGGTAGTAGATTTCACCTTTGAGGTGAATTATATGTTTATGCGCGAATTCCCTGAAATGTCTTCAATTATTGACTTTTTCGGACCCTGGCCTTGGTATATTTTTGCCTGCGAACTGTTTGGATTATTCTCTTTTTTGTTCTATTTGTCCTTTCCGTTGTATTTTCAAAAAAGTTCTTCTTCTTAATCTCATAATTATTGTAGTTTTTGCAAACAGTTTATAAGGATTGTCCATGTTTGCGAAAGCCCTATCATCAGCAGTATTAGGTATTGAAGCCTATACGGTAAAAGTAGAAGCCCATTTAGAAAATGTATCCCCTCCGAAATTTTTTACGGTGGGTCTGCCGGAAGGTGCCGTAAAGGAAAGCAAGGAGCGGGTTCTGGCAGCGATGAAAAACTCAGGATTTCGGGTGCCCCAGAAACGCATTACCATTAATCTTGCACCTGCAGATATTAGAAAGGAAGGTACTGCCTTTGATTTACCCATTGCCGTGGCGATACTTTCTGCCCTGCGCCATATTGATTCTCATTATCTTGATAAAATTATACTGATCGGGGAACTAAGTCTGGACGGTGACCTGCGTCCGGTGAAAGGGATTCTGCCAATTTGTATCAATGCCTACAAGAAAGGAATTAAGGGGATTATTCTCCCAACCCCAAACAAAAAGGAAGCATCTTATGTACCGGGACTTAAAATTGCACCGGCAGATACTCTTTGGGACGTAGGCGAAATTTTAAATGGGAAAAAAGATCTTTCCGTCACTGCTAATAAAAAAAGTTTTCAGATGCCTTCAGCGGACTATAGTGTAGATTTTTCAGATGTAAAAGGGCAGGAAAATGTGAAGCGTGCTTTAGAAGTAGCCGTTGCAGGTTCACATAATATATTGTTAATTGGTCCGCCGGGAAGCGGGAAGACTATGCTGGCAAAACGGCTGCCTACCATTCTGCCTGGAATGACTATGGAAGAAGCATTAGAGACTACCAAAATCCATTCTGTGGCAGGACTCAATAACACAGATATGGGAATTGTGACCACCCGACCCTTCCGACCCCCACATCATACTATTTCAGATGTAGGGCTTATAGGCGGGGGTACCGTTCCTAAACCGGGAGAGGTAAGCCTGGCACATCACGGCATCCTCTTTTTAGATGAACTGCCAGAATTTAAAAAGAATGTATTAGAAGTATTACGCCAACCATTGGAAAACCGGGAAGTAACCATTTCAAGAGCAAGATTAAGTTTGACTTACCCTGCTACTTTTATGCTGGTAGCTGCCATGAATCCCTGCCCCTGCGGTTACTTTACCGATCCCAGAAATGATTGTACCTGCAATGAGGGCATGATTCAAAAGTATTTATCACGGATTTCTGGACCACTATTAGACCGCATTGACATACACTTAGAAGTGCCAGCGGTGGCATTTGATGAACTGGCTGATAAGTCGCCAGGGGAATCTTCAGCGTCAATTCAACCCAGAGTACAATCTGCCAGAGCCCTTCAGACCAAAAGGTTTGAGAGGCTTAATATCCATTCTAATGCTGCTATGGAGAAAAAACAGATTTGCAAATATTGCTCAATAGATAATGCTGGAGAAGCATTGCTCAAATCCGCCATGGAGAAGCTGGGATTGTCAGCCCGTGCTTATGACAGAATCCTGAAGGTTTCCCGCACCATTGCTGATATGGAAAATGCTGAGCATATTTCATCTGTTCATTTAAGCGAAGCCATTCAATACCGCAGTTTAGACCGCAGTAACTGGGCAGGTGGATAGTTCTTACCATGGATAACCTCATTTCGCCCTTTCCTATCGAAGGAATGACATCTTTCTTTCAGCCCTTTCACCTACTGCACCCAAAATCTATAGGTAGTGTACTTCTAAACTGAAGTAAACTTTCCTCCCTTTTTACCTGCCAAATTGGAGTACAATGAAATTATTTATAAAACCACATAATATAATCGCTGAGGAATTTTACCGCAATCATGGACACTTTCATGATGGTGATGCAGGTCTTGACCTCTATGTTTTAGAAGACATTCACTTTCTTCCCGGAGAAACCAATGCCATTAAACTGGGTATATCCTGCCAACCGGAAGACGGTGGGGCTTATTACCTTTTTCCGCGCTCATCTATTTCAAAAACTCCCCTGCGTATGGCAAACTCCATTGGTCTTATTGATGGGGGTTACCGCGGTGAAATCATGGCAGTCTGTGATAATATTAAAGGGGAAAGTTATACTGCAGAAAAAGGACAGCGGCTCTTTCAACTGGTAGCCACAGACAGCTCTCCCATCCATTTTGAACTTGTAGATGAATTGGAAATGAGTACCCGTGGTACCGGCGGATTCGGCAGTACCGGAAAATAAAATAAGTTCTGAAATCGTCAATTTTGTGAGTTAACACACAAAATTCTGTCACTATGGCAGATTTTCAACTTTTGGCATGGAGTTTGTAAATAGGCAGTCGTGAGTCGAAATTCCAAATTAATATAAATCGAATAAATCGTAAACAGGAGATCAATACACATGAAAAAAGTACATATTGACCCACTTTCCGACCGCGTTGTAGTAATGCCTGAAGAAGCTGAAGAAACAACAGCCTCAGGAATTATTCTTCCGGACACTGCTCAAGAAAAACCCCAAATGGGTAAAATTGTGGCAGCTGGTCCAGGTAAAGTGAGTGACAATGGAACCGTAGTAAAAATGTCATTAAAAGAAGGTGATAAAGTATTATACGGAAAATATTCCGGTACAGAAATCACATTAGACGAAACAGAAGTTCTCATCATGCGTGAGAGTGACATCTTAGCTAAATTTAAATAAATACAGGAAGGAGATATAAATAATGGCAGCTAAAGACATAAATTATGATCTGGATGCAAGATCTACCCTGAAATTAGGTGTGGATAAACTTGCAGATGCAGTAAAAGTTACCCTTGGACCTAAGGGTCGTAATGTAGTCATCGATAAAAAATTCGGTGCCCCTACTATGACTAAAGATGGCGTAACTGTTGCAAAAGAGATCGAACTTGAAAATGCTGTAGAAAATATGGGTGCTCAAATGGTTCGGGAAGTTGCTTCCAAAACCTCTGACGTAGCTGGTGACGGTACTACCACTGCAACAGTTCTTGCTCAGGCAATCATTACTGAAGGCCTGAAAAATGTAACTGCAGGCGCTAACCCAATGGATCTGAAACGCGGCATTGAAGCTGCAGTAACTCAGGTTCTGGACTACCTTAAATCCATCTCAAAAGATGTATCCAATAAAGAAGAAATTGCACAGGTTGGAACTATTTCTTCCAACAATGACACTTCTATTGGTGATTTAATTTCAGATGCGATGGAAAAAGTTGGTAACGAAGGAGTAATCACTGTAGAAGAAGCCAAGAGTACAGATACCTTTTTGGAAACAGTTGAAGGGATGCAGTTTGACAGAGGCTATCTCTCACCTTACTTCGTAACCAATGCTGATAATATGGAAACTGAATTGGAAAATCCATACATTCTCATCCATGAAAAGAAAATCAGTAACATGAAAGAACTTCTTCCCATTTTGGAAAAAGTTGTTCAGGCTGGTAAATCTTTACTGGTAATTGCTGAGGATGTTGAAGGTGAAGCTCTGGCTACCTTGGTAATGAACAAACTTCGTGGTTCATTCAAAGTGGCTGCAATTAAGGCTCCCGGATTCGGTGACCGCAGAAAAGCCATGTTACAGGATATCGCTGTGTTAACTGGCGGTACTGTTATATCAGAAGAGCAGGGATATAAGCTGGATAACGCTACTTTAGCCTATCTGGGTGAAGCCCGCAATGTTACCATTGACAAAGACAATACGACTATTGTTGAAGGTAAAGGTGATTCTGATGCTGTAATGGCTCGCATCAATGAAATCAAAGTTCAGATTGAAAAATCAACTTCTGACTATGATAAAGAAAAACTGCAGGAAAGACTGGCTAAACTTTCTGGTGGTGTTGCCGTATTAAATATCGGTGCTGCTACTGAAGTTGAAATGAAAGAAAAGAAAGCCAGAGTGGAAGATGCCCTGCATGCTACCCGCGCAGCTGTAAAAGAAGGTATTGTTGCCGGCGGTGGTGTTGCCCTCCTTAGAGCAATTGATTCAATTGACACTAAAGGACTTAGCAACGACGAAGCCTTGGGTGGTGAAATACTGAAAAAAGCTCTGGAATCTCCCTGCCGCATGATTGTAAAGAATGCAGGTTTGGAAGAATCCGTAGTAGTGAACAATGTGAAAGAAAGCAAGGGTTCAAACGGTTTTGATGCCCGCAATGAAGAATATGTGGACATGCTTAAAGCCGGTATAATTGATCCTACTCTGGTAACTCGTACTGCTGTACAAAATGCAGCCAGTATTGCCGGATTACTGCTTACCACTGAAGCTACCATTTCAGAGCAGCCTGAACCTCCTGCACCAATGCCTCCAATGCCAGGCGGCGGTGACATGGGTGGTATGGGCGGAATGATGTAATCATTCTCCATACTTTCTTATGGATTAAAAAGCCTCCCCTTCGGGAGGCTTTTTTTTACACTTTTAATTGCAGCAGAGAACTCGGTTATTTTCCCCCAGAAATAGGAAAATTCTTCAGATAAATGGAGGTTTATGAAAGATTTTAGCATCCAGTTCTTGAGTAGGAGAAATATCATTTTAGTTTAAACTGAATAGAAATATCTCATCCCTTGTTTAACTTTTTAGCATTCAAGAATCAACAATCTTTAGCCAGATCTATTGGTTTTTTCGAAAATCAAAATTACTCCCGGCGGCCAGTCAAGGCTGAATAACTGAGAGCTAATTTTTCTCTCTTGAGACTCATCGTTTTACAGTGGAAGGGTTTGGTGAAAAGGTCATGCCCTGCCTGCTTCTCTGTCGTTTCAATTGGAACAGGCTGGTGATAGGTTAGGACAACCCCCACTCTCATAAATTAATGAGCAAAAAAAACCCCGAGCATTTAACATCCCGGGGTTTTGCTAAAAGAAGGCTAAAGCTATTTAATACACTTCGCTGCGGTAGTCGTCCTCTTCTACATTCTTTTTTGCAGTAGTGAGCCAATTTGTAAAGCCGCGGCTATTTTCCACATTTAATAATTGATCACGGATGGTACTGTACTCAGCTTGATAAAGAGAATCATTCAAGGGATCAACAGCCGTCATTTTCAATAGAGTTACTGCATTAAAAGTTTCCACAATACCTGAGGTCTCACTCTCCTGCATTGCAAGAAGGGTACCGGTGAGTTCATTACTTTTACCAATACCCGGGAAGCTGCCGCCAATGGTTTGGGTTTCCCCTGAATTGAACTGGATTAAAGAATCCTTATCAACTACATTGCCCCATTCTGATTGGGCGTATTCATTAAGGAGGGATATTGCAAAATCCTTCTTTAATTCTCGCATCAGGGTTCTGCGAATATTTTCAGAAACTTCCTCAAGAGGTTTGTACCCACCGGCTTTTTCCCCTAATAAATGAAAGACAACAATTCCATTTTTAGCCGTAAGGGGGTCAGATAAAGAACCCAGAGAATTATCAAAAGCAAAGCGAACCGCAGGGCGAAGAACTCCCATCTGAAAAGGAATTCCCGAATTTGCTTCAAAAGTTTCATGTACATCAATGGTATCACCAGTCACATTATGCGTGTTGAGAGCTTCAGCAAAGGAGTAGTCTTCTGCATCTGCAGTAAAATCCAGAGCGGACTGCATGACACTATCCTCCACTACTGAAACATTGAGACTGTCTTCTGCTGTCACCGGATTTGGAATCTGGAAAAGTACATATTCCATTGTACGCCTGTCTTTTACGGTATAGAGATCTTCTTTGTCCTGATGATAGCGAGCCTCAATTAAAGAACCATCTACCTCGATTAGAGAGTCAGGAACAGAACTGATGGTAACATAGAGATAATCTAACGTGCAATTCTGGTTTTTTTTCAGGAAGTCCCGTTTAATTTGTTCCTCATTTACAGACCCTAAATTATTATAAAGAGTTTGCAGCTTGCGGTCAGCCAGCCAGATACGTAAATAATTTTCCCAATTTATAAGTAAAGGATTTAATTCCACAGGAATAGACCCATTATTTACGGCTTCTTCGTAGGAGGCTGTATTAAAATTGCCTTCTTCATCTGAAAAATATCCTGCATTCATCAAATCCGTCTGAAAAGCTGCAGGAGGAGTATTAACCAGAAAATCATAAATTTCATCCAGAGATACTTCTAATCCTAATTGTTTGATTTTTTCATCTTTAAGTTCCCGCTCTATGATGGTATTCCAGGCAAAATCTCCGGCGTTCATATAGGCTCGGTTGTCAATTTCCTGCCCCTGTCTGCGCATGCGGTTTAATTGAATTTCCCGTTCCCTGAGAAACCTGGCGTGTGAAATGTTTTCTCCATTAATTCGACCTGCATTGATTTGAATATTTTTTCCACCAAATATGAGGTCGAGGATATTGGCACCACCCACAAGACCCCCTACGGTCATACTGGCAATAAAGAAAAAGAGTAAGAGCCATAAAATGATATGGGATCTTTCTCTAAGCTGCGTCATGTTAAACACTGTAATTACTCCGAATATTAATTATTATTTTGGTCCCTGATTCGTGGAGATAAGCGGGATCGAACCGCTGACCTCTTGAATGCCATTCAAGCGCTCTCCCAGCTGAGCTATATCCCCATGATTCTGGCAGGTATTTTCCTACCAAAAAAACAGCCCTAAATTTATTTTTCAAATTAAACTTTTTCCAAGGAAAAGATTGAATATAAATGGAACCTTTTTCCGGGAAAACCGTTTGAAGCCCGGATTAAATTCTTATAAATTTTCGATTCTGTGACGCACAAAAATCAAATCATTGGCATTATTCTTCTGGCAACAATCCTGGGACTCATCAGATATTTTTTCATTGATGACCCGGAATTTACCCTCATTAAAAAGGAAAGAGTGGTTCAACAAATTACTACTTTCTCCGTTCCAGATGATATGACAGAGCCCATGTCTATTAATCTGGAGTTTGCCAAATATCTCTTTGACAATGAAACTGCCATTTTTATTGATGCACGAGAAGTGGAAGATTTTGAACTGGGACATATTAAAGACGCCATTAATATTCCCTATGACTACTATGAGGAGTATGAAGATACCATTGATGAGTTGGATGATATGGGAACCTATATTATTTATTGCAGTGGCGGAGAATGCTCTCTCAGTTTGGATTTAGCAGATTATCTCTTTAACGAAAAAGTGTTTGAAAAAGTTCTTATTTTTGAAGGCGGTTGGCCTGAATGGCGTGATGCAGGATATCCCTATTAAATGAAAATTATTAAATCATTGCATTTACCCCTTATCTCACGCCTGATTTTAGGTGTTATTTTTATTTATGCCAGCTATGATAAAATATTGAATCCCGCTGCATTTTCAGAGAATATTCACAATTATCATTTGACCCCGGTTTTTGTAGAAAACCTCGCTGCACTCATCATCCCCTGGCTGGAATTGGTTATTGGTGTATTTTTAATTTTAGGGGTATTTTTAGAGGGCAGTATTAGCATTACAATTGGACTGCTGGTGTTCTTTATTGTCATTCTCACTCAGGCTGTAATTCGGGGTATTGATGTGCATTGCGGATGCTTTAAAACAGCTGCAGATGCTGGCACCACTGACCTCCGTGCTGAACTTATCAAAAGAATTGTGGAAGACTTTCTCTTTTTAGGGATGGCATTTATTGTAAAATACAGAAAAAAGTTTACTAATTTAGACAAGGAAACAGTATGAAAAAGATATTTTGGATTGTTCTGCTGATTATGTTTCAGACTGGCTTGGCAGAACAGGCAAAATCAAAACACATCCGGATAGTCAGCACAGCCAATGTGCATGGCGAAACGGATCCCTGTGGCTGAAAGAAGAAACCTCTGGGCGGTCTTGCCCGGAAAGCCACAGTAATAGACAGGCTGCGGTCTGAAGGATTTGATGTACTCATTTTAGATGCAGGAAATCTGTTTTTTAAGAAGGAGGTTCTAAGTCCCGGAACTCCAACTGAAATCGGGAAATTAACTGCAGAAATCATTGTAAATGCATTCAATGAAATCGGCTGCCATGCTTTTTCTCCCGGTTCAAAAGACTTTGCAGCAGGTCTTCCTTTTGTTCAGGAAATGCAGTCTCTTGCCAATTTCCCCTTCATATCAGCCAATATCACTGACGCTAACGGAAATCGTCTTTTTGACCCCTATATAATTACCGATGTGGATGGCATCTCACTGGGAATTATCGGATTGGCTTCAAAGTTTGTCCATTCAGATGTATATGTGCAGGAACCCATGGAATCACTTGCTGAATTAGTGGGCGAAGTTGAAAGCCAGGCAGATATTCTGGTACTCATGTTTGATTCAGAAGAAGCAGATTTGATCAAAATCCAAAGTGCGGGATATCCAATAGATATGGTTATCCGCAGCAAATCTAAAACACGGTCACAAGATGGCGGAAAACGAAATATTCCTGCTTACTCCTGTGGTGACCGGGGTAAATATCTGTATCAATTTGATTTGACCATTGCTGACTCACAAGTAAAATTTACTGATATGGCCTTGTATAAAAATCAGCTGTCTCAAGCTGAAAAAAGACTTAACAAATTACGGCAGGGAAATCTCATGGCTGACCTGCAGAGTATGTATCAGGACGATCCTCAAACACTGAAAAAAATTGAGACTTATGAAAGGCAGATTGAAACTGCCAGAAAAGCCATGAACGCAGGTGTGAATATAATTGACCTAAGTAAACACGAGTTGGATAAACAGGTAACAGACAGACCTGATATCCTGAAAATTGTGGATTCAGGGAAGTCAAAAATTGAAGGGATTTACGGACCTCAACCACCACCTGGTACCCCTCCCGGCGGACATCATAAACACATCCGCCATGATCATGATGGGGATGGCATTCCTGATCACTAAAACATTTGGATTAAGAGGGTAATTTCCGTTAAGATACCCAGCTTGAATTTAGGTTAATTTTTTGCGAAAGTAGCTCAGCTGGTAGAGCATAACGTTGCCAACGTTAGGGTCGTCGGTTCGAATCCGATCTTTCGCTCGCAAGCCCCCGGTATCCTCAGCATTGAGTGTGTTAATAGGTGAATCATTGGGGGCTTTTTCAGGCGTCGTACCCAAGTGGTAAGGGAGCGGTCTGCAAAACCGTTATGCACCAGTTCGAATCTGGTCGACGCCTCATAAGGGGGGATTTCTAATCCCCTTTTTTCAATCTAAGAAAACAAACCCACTGCCGAGATGGTGGAATTGGTAGACACAAGGGACTTAAAATCCCTCGGTACTCAGTACTGTGAGAGTTC
>CAZKEL010000065.1:0-10744 GCA_964551815.1 uncultured bacterium | reverse complement strand
GTTGCAGGATGGGTAATCATGGTTTCCACAGCACCCAAACTTTCTGCCAGACTGCACAACCCAACTCCATTCATGAGGGTTTTACCTGCTGCTATGCCCCCGTGGAGCTCCATGGATATCATACCGCTGTACCCTGACATTTGCTCCTTCGCAATAGTATGTTGAGGATGGGAGGGCAATCCTGGGTAGGTGACAGTGGCAATTTTATCATGGGCTTCCAAATAGGAAGCAATTTCCAGTGCATTGTCACAATGGCGCTGCATTCTCAGTGACAGTGTTTTGAGTCCCAAAAGAGTGAGCCAACAATCAAAGGGACTGGGTACTGCTCCTACAGACTTCTGAATATATTTAAAACGTTCGTCCAGCGATTCATCATTGGTGATGAGAACACCTCCGATTATCTGGTTATGACCACTGAGGTATTTGGTGGTACTGTGCATGGTAATGTCTGCACCGTACTCAAGAGGTCTTAATAGGGCAGGCGTTGAAAATGTTGAATCTACTCCGTATAAAATGTGATGCTTTTTCGCAATTTTATTGACAGCCTCTAAATCTGTTACCTTCAATAATGGATTGGTAGGGGTTTCGATCCAAATCAATTTGGTATTTTCCTGCAGAGCATCCTCCACTTCCTCTGGATTGGACGAGTTTACATAGGTGTATGAGAGTCCATAATTTACTAAAAGGGTATTAAAAATTCTGGATACACCTCCATAGACATCATCCGAACAGACAATATGATCCCCTGATTTGAAGAGTTTCATAATGGAGTCCACAGCGGCCATACCTGAGGCAAAGCAGGTTCCAAATTTGCCGCCATCCAAGTCTGCAAGATTAGCTTCCAGCACTGCACGGGTGGGATTGGATGCACGGGTATAATCGAATCCTTTATCCTTACCAACCTCTTCTAAAACATAGGTTGCCGATTGGTACACAGGCGGCACAATGGCTCCGGTGGTGGGGTCTGGTGTTATCCCGGACCGAACGACTTTTGTATCAAATTTCATTTTTCTTTCCTATTTATTACACTTATTAGACAGCCTTTCCATGGCATTTTTTATATTTTTTTCCACTACCACAGGGGCAGGGGTCATTTCTACCAATTTTTTCATCGGCAACAATGGGCTGCCTTTGCTGTGGTGCTCCACCTGCCATCATCTGTTGTTGGCGGGGTTGAGCTGCACCCTGGGGAGGTGCGGTAAATCCTAACCCGGCTGATTCGTCATGCTGCATTTTCAAATTACCGGGCAATTTCCTTGGCTGAGGCTGTTGTTCTCCTGTTGCCTGAATATTGGTTCTGAAAATCCGTTTCAGGGTTTCTCTGTTGGTTTCAGTCATCATCTCAGCAAACATCCCAAACCCTTCCCTTTTGTATTCAATGAGCGGATTTTTCTGTCCGTAAGCCCGCATACCGATGCCTTCCCGAAGTTGATCCATGGCAGCTAAATGTTCCCGCCAGTTCTCATCAATGGTACGGAATACCACCCACTTTTGAAACTGCTCAAATACCTGTGCTTCAATAGACTCTTTTTTAAAGGATAAAATGGCATGTGCACCTTGAAGTATCATCTCTCTCAGTTCATCAAGAGAAGAAACTCTGTCAGATTCTGACTTGATATCCAGTGAAGTAGTATTGAGTATTTCATTGGCTAATTCGTCCCAATCCCAATCATTGGGATTTGATCCACTGCTGCAAAAGATATCCAGTACATTGTCCAGGTATTCACCTAATATTTCATCTACCTCGCTGCTGATATCCATACCATGGAGAGCATAATTACGCCGGTCATAGACAATTTCCCTTTGCTGGTTCATCACGTCATCATATTCCAACAGATGTTTCCGGATACTGAAATTTCGTCCTTCCACTTTTTTCTGTGCCCGCTCGATAGAACGCGTTACCATGGGATGGGTGATAACTTCTCCGTCTTCTACTCCCATACGGTCCATGACTTTGGCTATTCTGTCTGAGCCAAACAGTCGCATGAGATCATCCTCAAGACTGAGGAAGAAAATGGACTCTCCCGGGTCACCCTGACGGCCTGCACGACCTCTCAGCTGCAAATCTATCCTGCGGGATTCATGTCTGCCGGTACCTAAAATAAATAAACCGCCGATATCTTTTATCCCCTCACCCAATTTGATATCTGTTCCCCGTCCTGCCATATTGGTGGAAATGGTTATGGCAGATTTCTGGCCAGCCCGGGTTATGACTTCGGCTTCTTTCTGGTGCTGTTTAGCATTGAGTACATTGTGAGGTAGTTTTGCTCGTTTCAACATTCGAGCTAATGTTTCTGACTCTTCAACGGAGGTAGTTCCCACTAAGACAGGCTGCCCTTTTTGATAGAGTTCCTGAACTTTTTGGATAACAGCATTATACTTTTCTCTTTTAGTACGGTAAACCAGATCATCACCATCTACACGAATAATAGACTGATTAGTAGGTATTTCAACCACATCCAATTTATATATTTCCATGAGTTCCTGGGCTTCAGTGATGGCTGTACCTGTCATACCTGCCAGTTTACCATACATTCGAAAATAATTCTGGATGGTGATGGTTGCCATTGTCTGTGTTTCTTTTTCTATAACCACCTGTTCTTTGGCTTCTAATGCCTGATGCAGTCCGTCACTAAACCGCCTGCCGTGTAATACACGGCCAGTGTGTTCATCCACAATGAGAACTTTACCCTCCTGCACAATATATTCCACATCTTTTTCATAGAGAGAATATGCCCGCAGCAATTGATTAATGGCATGAATACGGTCACTGCGTTCCATGTGCAGGGTTTGGGCTTCCTCTTTCTTCTCTAATATGTCGCGAGAACTCAGATCATCCCGATTTTCTATTTCATGGAAAAGTTCACCCAAGTCAGGAATCACAAAATTTTCAGGATGATCAGGAGAAAGATACTCTCTGCCCATTTCTGATAAATCTATAACATGTGCCCGTTCATCCATACTGAAGTAAAGCTGCTCGTCCAGTTCATTCATTTTCTTATCACGGATGTATTCTGACTCCATTTTGTGCACTAATTGCTGTGTGCCCTGCTGCTGGAAAATTTTCATCAGACGTTTATTTTTTGGAGCCCCTCTTGAAGCCATAAGCAGATTTGTGGATGCTTTTTTTTCATCCGTCTCAAGAATTTCTTCCGCTTCTGCCACCAGAGTATTCACCATTTGGTTCTGCTTCCGGATAAGCCCTTCAATACTGTTGCGCCATTGATTATATTGCTGGTTTGATGGTGCATCCACATTTCCTGAAATGATAAGCGGGGTACGAGCTTCGTCAACCAGTACAGAGTCCACTTCATCTACTATGGCAAAGGCATGTCCCCTTTGCACCTGATCTTCTTTACGGATAGCCATATTATCACGCAGATAATCAAATCCAAACTGGCTGTTGGTTCCATAGGTTATGTCTCTATTGTACATCTCCTTACGCTGTTCATTATTCATCTGAGCAAGAATGCAGCCCACGGACATTCCCAGGTATTCAAATAAGAGTCCCATCCACTGACTGTCCCTTTCTGCCAGATAATCGTTTACGGTGATAATATGAACACCTCTACCTGTCATTGCATTTAAAATAATGGGCATGGTAGAGACAAGTGTCTTTCCTTCACCGGTTTTCATTTCAGCAATTTTACCCTGATGCAGAACAGTGCCACCCATAAGCTGCACATCAAAGGGCACCATTTCCCAGGTGAGTTTTTGGTTCATCACTGTAAATTCTGTACCGCAAAGACGGCGTGAGGCATCCTTGATTATGGCAAATACTTCCACCATATTATTATCAAGATAGTCCTGTTCTTTTCTAATAACTCCATCTTCAATATCTTGCCCAGCTAACCCTTCTGCTTCCAGGGTTTTACGGGAATTTTCAGAATTTTCTTTAAACCCGTCACGAATGGATTGAAACTTTGCTTTTAATGCTTCATCAGAAAGGGATTGCAAAGGAGTATAGGCAGCATTGATTTCCTCAACTACCGGTACCAGCAATTTTATATCTTTCTCTGATTTTTTACCGAATATTCCCGTTACGATTTTAGTAAAAATGGACATATCTAAACTGTTTTTTCTTTTCCCTTAACTTTTTCGTTGTAAACAGAGTCCAACACACCGTTAATAAAACTACTGCTGTCGGGGGTACTGAACTGTTTGGCTATTTCGACACCTTCTGAAATGGAGACCTTTGGCGGAACGGAATTTTCAAATAACATTTCTGAAATGGATACTCTGAGAATCAATTTGTCCATGAGGGTTAACCTGTCTAAATCCCAGTTTTTTAGTCTCTCTTTGATGAGAAGGTCAACAGCTGTAATATTTTTTAGAGTGATGCTGCATAAATGTTTGCCGTATAGTTTTACTTTCTCAGGGACCTGTGCAGTCGTTTGCATCATTTCCCGGAAGGTTTCTTCAGGGCGTGAGCCTTCCATCTCAATAGCATAAATAGCCTGTAGTGCAGTGATTCTTGCCTGCCGCTTCCTTTTGGGAGATAACTCAGGCATTCCGAATTTTGAAGGATTTTTTATAGGGAAGATAGAATGATTTCAACTCCCCGGTTTTACGAATTCTGTCCTCAGCCTGTAAATCGGAGGCTTTATTGGTGGAGATATCTTCCTTATTCGATCTGCGGAAAATTTCCATAAGGGTATCATAAATACCTTCAGCCTGAGAAAATGCTCTTTCTCTGTTATAGCCTTCCAGCTCATTGGAAACATTGATAAGTCCGCCGGCATTGATGGCATAGTCAGGTGCATAGAGAATATTTCGTTTTTTCAATTCAACACCAAAATCATTTTCAATAAGCTGATTATTGGCAGCACCTGCAATAATACTGCATTTAAATTTATCAACTGTGTCTGGATTCACCGTTGCCCCCAAAGCACAGGGAGCATAGACATCTACATCTAAATCGTAAATACTTTCCGGTTCTACAGGAGTTGCACCAAAGCTTTCCACCGCTTGCCCCATTAAGGTTTGATCAATATCTGTAACAAAGAGTTCGGCACCCTCTTTGTGGAGATTTTCACAGAGATACATTCCCACATGACCCAGCCCCTGAACCGAGACTTTTAGACCATCTAAGTTAGTGCGGTCTAAACGTTCCACCACACTGGCTTTGATACCGGTAAAAACTCCATAGGCAGTAACAGGTGATGGATCACCACTGCCCCCTAATGCCTGGGAGATACCTGTCACATAATCTGTCTCCATCCGTACATGTTCCATATCCCGGATGCTGGTTCCCACATCTTCAGCAGTGATATACCGACCGCCAAGTCCTTCAACAAACCTGCCGAAGGAACGAAACAGGCTTTCCGTTTTGTCCGTCTTGGAATTTCCGATAATGACTGCTTTTCCACCGCCAAGATTAAGCCCTGCAATGGCGGCTTTGTAAGTCATGCCCTTAGAAAGACGCAGTACATCCACTAAGGCTTCCGTTTCGTTTTCATAATGCCACATACGGCAGCCACCCAGTGCAGGACCAAGCACAGTATTATGAATGGCAACTAGTCCTTTAAGCCCAGAATGGGAGTCATGAAAAAAGGAGACCTGTTCGTGACCCCTTTCATTGAGTTCTGTAAATAAATCCATGATATTTTCCTTAATTTAAGAGAGCCCGTGCTATGACCACCCGCTGAATTTCTGAGGTACCCTCATAAATTTGAGTGATCTTTGCATCGCGCATGAGTCGTTCAATGCCAGATTCACGCATAAATCCAAATCCACCGTGAATCTGCACACATTGTGTGGAGGCCCGCATGGCTGCTTCTGAAGCATATACTTTTGCCATGGAGGCAACATGTCCATAATTTTGTTTTTCGTCTTTCATCCAGGCTGCTTTGTGTATAAGCAATCTGGAGGCTTCAATTTCCATTGCCATATCTGCAATTTTAAACTGGATTTCCTGATTCACTGCAATGGGCTTTCCAAACTGGATGCGTTCTTTAGAATAGGATACAGAAGCATCTAATGATGCCTGGGCTATGCCTAAGGCTTGAGAGGCAATGCCAATTCTGCCGCCATCCAGAGTTGCCAGAGCAATTTTAAATCCTTCCCCTTCACTGCCAATGAGATTCTCTGCAGGAACTTTTACCTTATCAAAGTAGAGTTCACAGGTGTCTGAAGCCCGAATACCCAATTTGTTTTCAGGTTTACCGGTTTCAAATCCTTCCAATCCCTTTTCCACCAGAAAGCAGGAAATGCCCTTATGCCCCACTCCCTTTTCTGTAACAGCAAAAACAATGACAAAGTCAGAATTAATCCCATTGGTAACCCAGTTTTTAGTACCGGTAAGAAGATAATCATCTCCTTCTTTCGTTGCTATGGTTCTCATGTTAGAAGCATCAGAACCTGACTGCGGTTCAGAAAGGGAAAATGCTCCAATTTTTTTTCCGGTTGCAAGCTGAGAGAGGTATTTTTCTTTAATATGGTCACTGCCAAATTTTTCCAGCAAATAGCATACCAAAGAGTTGTTCACAGACATCACCACTGCAGCAGAGGCATCCACGCGGGAGATTTCTTCCATAGCCAGAGCATAAGAAATTGTGTCCATACCCCCGCCATTGTATTTGGGGGAGGCCATCATTCCCATAAATCCAAGGTCTGCCATTTGGGCAATACCGTCCTGTGGCCAAATTTTCTTTTCGTCCCGCTCAACGGCACCGGGAGTAAGTTCATTCACTGCAAATTCACGGGCAGTCTTTTGAATGAGTTTCTGTTCATCTGTTAGTTGGAATTGCATATGTCTTTACCAGATTTATCTAATTTTAATTTCCATTTAATTCTGCAAGAATATCCTCAAATAGAGGCAATAATGGGGGGAGCTCCTCAGTTATAACAACCCAGACAATTTCAAGGTCAACGCCAAAATATTCATGAATTAACTTATTCCTCATACCTATTAGTTGTTTCCAGGGAATTTCAGAATAATTAATCTTAATATCCTGTGGTATTTTATTTGCAGCCTCACCAATAATTTCAAGACATCTCACCACCGCATGGGCTGTTTTTTTGTCTGATAGAATGTCTTTGAATTCCATATTATTGATGAACATATCAATATCATGAATAGATTCAATAATATCCAAAATGTAATCTCTATAATCCTTTGTCATTAAATATAAATAACTTCGTTGAGAATTGATTTACCTATATGAGGTTTAAGTGCTTTTTTTGAAACCAAATCTACTTTTTCCCCGAATATTTCTTCAAGGTAACTTTCAAGTTCTAAAAATGTAAACAATCCGATAGGTTTGGAAAATTCCACCAAAATATCTATATCACTTTCATCATGGAATTCATCTCTTACAACAGAACCGAAAATACCAATTCTTTTTACCATGAATTTTTCTCTAAGTTCAGGCAGCACACCCCCTAATTTGTCAATTAAAGAACTCAGAATGTTTTTATTATTCATGAGTAAGTATAAAATCCTTTCCCTGACTTTCTTCCCAATTCTCCCTTTTCAACCAGTTCCACCAGCAGGGGACAAGGTTTATATTTATCATCATTGAAATCGGCATATAATACCTTTATAATATTCAGGCAGACATCTAAGCCAATCAGATCAGCCAGGGTGAGCGGCCCCATGGGGTGTGCCATCCCCAGCTTCATGATAGTGTCAATTGCTTCGGCTGTTCCAACACCCTCATGCAGGCAGAAAATAGCTTCATTGATCATGGGCATGAGGATGCGGTTAGAAACAAAACCGGGAGAGTCATTGCATTCTACGGGAATTTTTTGCATGTCTTTGGAAAGCTCTACAATAACAGATGTTGTGTTGTCATCCGTCTCTTTTCCCCGCACTACTTCTACCAGTTTCATAACAGGTACAGGATTCATAAAATGCATCCCTATCACTTTCTCTTTTCTACTGGTTGCACCTGCAATTTTTGAAATTGATATAGAGGAAGTGTTACTGGCCAAAATGGTTTCCGGTTTGCAGATACCATCCAGTTCTTTAAATATATCTAATTTAATCCCTTCATTTTCAGTGGCTGCTTCTACTACTAAATCACAATCTTTTAATTGTGCGAAATCAGTTGTGGTGTGAATTTTTTGAAGGGCTATATCCATATCTGCGGATTGAATTTTCTCCTTTTGTACCTGCCGTTCTAAATTGGTTTTGATGGTATTCAATCCTTTTGTTGTAAATTCCTGCTTAATATCATGCAGAATGGTATTAAATCCTGATAACGCAGAAACATGAGCAATACCATTACCCATCGTTCCTGCCCCTATAACTCCAATTGTTTTAATCATGTTAAAATTTTGTTATTCATTGGTAGAATTCTGCAATTAAAACCTAGCCATTCCCTGTTCCCTGTCTCCTATCTTCACAAGCTACGATGGAAAGCCTGCTTCCATTTTCCCTTATACCTTTTTCCATTTTCCAGTCTTAAACCATTTCCACTACTACGGCGGCAGCTTCACCACCTCCGATGCAGAGGGTGGCTAATCCATATTTTTTCTTTTCCAGTTTGAGTGCTGAAATTAAGGTGACCAGTATTCTGGCACCAGACGCTCCGATGGGATGACCCAATGAGACTGCGCCACCATGAACATTCACTTTTTCGTGGGGGAGATTATGTTCCCTCATGGCAGCCATGGTTACATTCGAAAATGCTTCATTAATTTCAAACAGATCAATATCTTCGCTGGAAAGCCCTGTTTTATTCAATACCTTTGTGATGGCTTTTCCCGGTGCTGTAGTAAAGTAAAGTGGCTCATGAGCATAGGATGCCTGCCCTAATATTTTGCAGACAGGTTTTATATCCTGTACCGCAGCCGTATCTGCAGACATAACCATTACTGCTGCTGCGCCGTCGTTAATACTGCTGGCATTAGCTGCTGTAATGGACCCTTCTTTTTCAAAAGCAGACCTTAATTTCCCAATTTTATCCGGCTTCCCTCTTCCCGGCTCTTCATCCTTATCAACAATTATTGGATCACCTTTTCTTTGAGGGACGGATACAGGTACAATTTCATTGTGGAAAGCACCTGTCTTTATGGCTTCATTCGAGCGCCGGTAAGATTCCACAGCAAAGGCATCTTGATCTTCTCTGCTGTACTCTCCTTCTCTGGCAAGGACTTCTGCACAGTTCCCCATATGCTGGTCACCATAAGGGTCCCAAAGACCATCTAATATAAGGGAGTCCATCGTTTTTTTGTGGCCCAGACGCATACCCTCTCTCGCTTCCAACAGGTAATAGGGTGCCTGACTCATATTTTCCATACCCCCTGCAATAATGACTTCAGCATCACCGCAACGAATTGCCTGATCTGCCAGCATGACGGATTTAAGCCCTGAACCGCACACTTTATTGATAGTCATACATTCAACAGACTGAGGGAGTCCAGCTGCCAGGGCTGCTTGTCTGGCGGGAGCTTGTCCTTCTCCGGCAGAAATGACATTCCCCATAATCACTTCATCAATCAGGTCTCCCTGAACTCCAGAGCGCTCTAATGCTCCAGAGATAGCTGCTGCTCCCAATTGAACTGCGGGAATACAGCTGAGACTTCCCTGGAAACTACCGATGGGAGTTCGTGCAAAACTGACGATTACTGATCCTGTCATGATTTTTTCTCTTTCACTTTTTCAGATTCATTTTTGGCATAAGCCTTGATTATATTTTTCACCAGGCGGTGACGGACAACATCCTGCTCATCAAAATAGATAAAGGATATCCCTTTTACTTTTTTCAAAATATTGGCAGCATCAATCAGTCCGGATTTTTCATGTTTTGGTAGGTCAATCTGGGTAATATCACCGGTAATAATGGCTTTGGAGGTAACCCCCAGCCGGGTAAGAAACATTTTCATTTGCATGGGAGTGGCATTTTGTGCTTCATCTAAAATGATGAAGGAATTATGCAATGTTCTGCCCCTCATATAAGCAAGGGGTGCAATTTCAATGGTACGCTGATCAAGATAAATTTTCAGTTTATCCCGGGGAATCATATCATTGAGTGCATCATAGAGAGGAGTAAGATAAGGGTCCACTTTTTCTTTTAAATCTCCGGGGAGAAATCCCAACCTTTCGCCTGCTTCTACTGCAGGGCGTGTAATTACGATTCTGTCCACCAAGCGGGATTTTAATGCTGAAACTGCCATGGCCACTGCCTGATAGGTTTTTCCTGTCCCGGCGGGACCAATGGCAAAGACTATATCGCTTTCTTTCACTGCCTCCAGATATTCTCTTTGGCCTGAAGTTCGGGCACGGACAGAGCCTTTATGGGTATAGAGGACCACAGGCTCATCGCCGTTATCACTCATGGCAGCAGGTTCACCATTAACTATTGAAACCAAATAGGTTCTGATTTCTTCCGGCTCTACATAGCCTTTATTATTGATGGTGAGCATCATTTCATTTACAACGGACTCAACCACCTTAATGTCTTCCTTATTGCCGTCCACCTGCATGGAACTGCCACGCACTACTATTTGGGCTTTCACCTTTTCCTGGATGGTTTTAATATTCTGGTCACCAATCCCTAAAAAGGATAGGGAGTCCACCCCGGAAATATCAATTTTCTTTTTCAGACTTCCTCCGGACTACATAAAAAAGCCCCAATTCCCGGTAGGATATCAGGGCTGTACATTCTATAAAAAAAGCAATTCATAAAGCCGAGTAATTTACACTAATTAGAACATGTGTTTCAATGAGTGTTCACAGGTTTTGCGTCAAATTTACAGACCTTATCCCCACCTTGTGATAAATTAAAGTCAAAATATT
>CAZKEL010000064.1:0-10758 GCA_964551815.1 uncultured bacterium | reverse complement strand
CCAAATTAAACAAAAGAGCAGATTTAATCACCCTGCTCGAACAAATTATGCAGGATTACCCTGAAACCCTTACCTTTCAATATGCGTCCACCCATCGTATTACTCAGCTCATAGATGCCGGGAATTATGAAGAGGCTTTAAACCAGATATTAATACTTGAAGGTTTATACCCTGAAAGTGAGCTTACCCCCAAACATCTCTTTGAAGAATGGATCATTGCAGAGAAAACAGGCGGGTTGTCACGAGCGAGGAAATCAAAATCAAATATTGAGAATAAACTAATAAAAGAGTATGCTCATGATGATTTCGGAATGACTATGGCATTTATGAAGGGAATAGTTCCAAAGACATTAGATACTAGTACTGAATCTATAAAGTCCAATGTATCATTGATTGAATCATTTTCTTTGTCTTATGCCTACCCCAATCCCTTCAACCCAGCCATGGTCATAAAGTATGCCCTGCCAAAACCATCATTTGTAACTATCGGTATCTATGACATTTTAGGAAGAGAGATTACGACTTTGGTAAACACTGAAAAATCTTCAGGTACTCATCAAATTACCTGGGATGCATCCCAATTAGCATCAGGGATGTATTTAATCCGATTTACCACCCCTGAATATCAGGCAGTGCAGAAAATAACTTTGTCAAAATAAATCTGTCGTTTGCCAATAGGTGATCTCTCTTTCATTTTCGTTTTAACATTTACCTGAAACCCACCCAAAATGCAAAGCACTAACCCTCACCCATTCCGTAAAAAATGGGGACAGAACTTTTTACGGGATGCTAATATTATTCAAAAGATCATCACATCTCTGCAGGCTGACTCAATGGATTGCATTCTTGAAATTGGTCCCGGTGAGGGAGCATTAACGTCTCCTCTTTCACCAATGGTGAATAAAATTCATGCGATTGAAATTGATCCGTTTTTAGTGGAGAAATTAAAAAAGGTGCCTTGGAAAAATGTTAACACTTATCAGGCAGATTTCCTGGATTGGGATTTACAGCAATTATCACCCGGCTATAAGGTTTTGGGGAATCTTCCCTATTATATCAGCTCGCCCATTCTATTTAAATTATTGCAGGACTTCCGTTGGTCACGCATGGTTCTCATGTTTCAAAAGGAAGTTGCACAGCGTATAATAGCTTCTCATGGAGGAAAGTCTTACGGACGGCTGTCTGTTTTATGTCAGGTTTATTGTAAGGTGAAGATGGAATTTACAGTTTCAAAAAAAGTCTTTTATCCTAAACCGGATATTGATTCTGCTGTGGTCTCATTTTCGCCTAAAGAATACAATCTCCCTGATATTTCAGGATTTTCAGAATTTATTAAACAGTCTTTTTCCCAAAGGCGTAAGCTTTTGAAAAATAATCTGGCATCCTTACAAATTGAAAATAAGCTGGAAAAATATGCTGGAATGAGAGCTGAGGAAATAAGTCCTGAAGAATTTCTGGAATTGTATTCCAGAATAAATGTTGGTTAATCTTGGGTAATGATTGTAATTTTGCAGGCTTTATTTCCACCTAATTTAAGAGGAGACGCATGGCTCAAAAGACAACAGGAACCAAGAAGGCAAAAGCCAAACCGGTAAAAAAAGCTGCACCAAAGGCAGCTGAGAAAAAATCTACTGCTAAGAAAAAGGCAGTAGCTGCAACAAAGGCAAAATCTGCTGTAAAGACCCCCCCCACAGCAAAGAAGCCAGCAGCTAAAACAAATTCAAAAATGGCTCCTGTAAAGAAAGCCCCTGTTAAAAAAGCTGCGGCAGTTAAAAAACCAGCGGTAAAAACAAAAGCTGCACCTAAAAAAGCACCTGCCAAAAAACCTGCAGTAAAGAAAGCAGCACCTACACCAAGAGCGAAAACCAAAGCGAAAAAAGAAATAGTTCCAACTAAAATGGGTGAGGGCTTATTAGAGCCTGAAGAATCTCAAGATGTATTAACTGAAGAAGAAGAACTCCTATTGGCAGAAAAGGAAAAACAGCGTGCTCAACGGAAAAAGAAAATTGCCAAACTGGAAAAGAAAATTAAGAAGCTGGGGTCTGATGCCAACCGTTCCCTCAGTAAATATCTGCAGGAAATCAGCAGATTTGAACCTCTCTCACCAGCCCGTGAAGTAGAATTAGCCATTGCAGTAAAGCAGGGTAAAAGAAAGGCATTAAAAGAATTAACCGAAGCCAATCTTAGATTTGTGGTATCTGTGGCAAAAGATTACCAGGGACAGGGACTTCCTCTTACTGATCTGATAAATGAAGGTAATCTGGGGCTCATTAAAGCTGCAGAACGCTTTGATGAAACCCGTGGATTTAAATTTATTTCTTACGCAGTTTGGTGGATACGCCAATCTATTTTGCAGGCATTGGCTGAACATTCCCGTATTGTACGTCTGCCCTTAAACAGGGTTGGGACCATTTCTAAAATTAACAAAGCTGCTGAAAGATTGGAACAGGAGTTTGAAAGATCTCCCCGTGCAGATGAACTTGCCCGCCAGTTGGAAATGAAACCAAATGAAGTAAACGATGCCCAGCGGATATCCCGTCGGCATCATTCTCTTGACACCCCTTTTTCAGATGACGATAAAAACTGCCTCCTGGATGTTATTCCTGACAATGCTACTGAAGAGCCTGATCAAGAGCTCCAAATGGATTCCCTCCAGGAAGAAGTAGCAGCAGCATTGGAAACCCTGAAAGAACGGGAACGGGAAGTGATTAAAATGTATTTCGGTATCAGCCATTCATACCCATTGACCTTGAATGAAATTGGTGAAGAATTTGGACTGACGCGTGAACGAGTCCGGCAGATTAAAGAGAAGGCAATCCGCCGGCTCCGCCATCGCTCACGAAGCAGAAAATTAAGACAATATTTAGGATAGAATGAAGGGAGGTAAGTACAGAGTTGGTTAGTATAAAAGTCAGAGAAGACGAACCATTTGAAAAAGCCCTGCGGCGTTTTAAGAAAAAATGGGAGAAAGCAGGCATCCTGCGGGATGTTCGTGCCCGTACCTATTACTTGAAGCCAAGCGAAGCGCGGAAAATTGCCAAGCGAAGCAGACGCAGAAGAGTGCCCTTCAGGCCCTCATTTTTCTCACAGGCTTCTGAATAATACCATTGAAAATCCGGGCATATTACCCGGATTTTCTTTTTCCCCCTTTTTAATCCTCCCTTTTTAATCAGTAATTTTACCTATGGAATTAATCCGTGGAATATCAGGAATTCGCGGCATAGCTGGCAAGACCTTCACTGCTGATACCATTTTAAGGCATGTAAGGGCTTTTATAACAATACAGGATAATGGACCAATTCTGTTGGCCCGAGACAGCCGTCAGCACGGTAAAGAATTTATTCAAGCCGGGTATAATGGATTGACTTCCTTAAAAAGAGAGGTCCTCAATTATGACATTATTCCTACCCCTACAGCCCAATTCCTGGTGGAAAAAAACAACTTAGCCGGAGGCATTGTCATCACTGCCAGCCACAACCCCACCGAATGGAATGGATTGAAATTCATAGACAGTGACGGTTGTTTTTTAAATGCGGATAAAAATCAGAAGCTCTTCCAATTAGCCGATGACGAAAAACTACCTGAATTTATTGAGAAATCGGCAGAATTTATTCCTAATGGTCATAAACCCCATATTGATCATACCCTCTCCCTTTCCTGCCTGGATATTGAAGCCATCAGGAAAAGAAACTTCTCTGTAGTAGTAGATGCAGTGAACGGTGCTGCTTCATACGCACTCCCTGAATTGCTGGAAGCGTTAGGCTGCAGGGTGCAGCGACTGCATTGTACCCCCGACGGAACTTTCCCCAGAGGTGCTGAACCACTCCCTCACAACCTTGAACCTTTAGGCAAAGCTGTACAGGAGTATAAAGCCCAGGTGGGGTTTGCTACCGATCCCGACGGGGATAGATTAGCTGTAGTAGATGAACAAGGCTCACCCTTAGGAGAAGAATATACGCTCACCATTTGTGCAGACGGATTTTTACAACAGAAAAAGACTACTCAACCCCTGATTACCAATTTATCTACTACCCTTGCCATTGATAAAATTGCAGAAAAACATGGAACAACTGTGTTACGATCTGCAGTGGGAGAAATCAATGTAGTGAATATGATGAAAGAATGCGGATCGCTGTTAGGAGGGGAAGGAAACGGCGGAGTTATCCTGCCTGAAAGTCATTTTGGGAGGGACTCTCTTGTTGGTGCCGCCCTCTTTTTACACAGAATGGCAATGGAGGAAAAAACGGTGAGTAGTATTTTTAAATCTATGCCACATTTTGAAATGGTAAAGGAAAAAATAGAATTGAAATCCATAAATGCTGAAGAGGCTTTAAATAAAATTGAAACCCATTTCAATGGTACCCCCAAAGATAATACTGATGGACTAAAACTGAATTTTAAGAATTCCTGGGTACATATCCGCAAGTCCAATACGGAACCAATTTTACGGATTTATGCAGAAGCTGAAAATACCAAGCTTGCAGCTGAACTGACTACTAAAGTAAAAAATATTATCTACTGAACAACGACAATTCATACACATTTTGACAATGAACTCTCAATTATTAAATTTTTATACTACTCCAATCGTAGATGAGGTTGGTGTTCAGGAGCGAGTGGCCCGGCTCAATTCGCGCTCTGTAAAAAAAGAAAGCAAAGTTGCTGCCCTCCATCTTGCCTTAAGCATGATTGATCTTACCACACTTGAGGGAATGGACACTCCCGGTAATGTGAAACATCTATGTCAAAAAGCAAAATATTTGCATACACCATTTTCAGATTTACCCACTGTGGCAGCAGTCTGTGTGTATCCCACGCTGGTACGAACTGCCAGACAGGAGCTGGAAGATTCTTCCATTGCTGTTGCTTCCGTTGCAACTGGCTTTCCCAGTGGTCAGTTAGATTTAAACTCCCGCCTGGAGGAAATTCAATTTGCAATAGACGAGGGTGCTGATGAAGTGGATATGGTCATTTCCCGCGGAAAGTTTTTAGCCAATGAATATGAAGCAGTCTTTGATGAAATTGCCCGGGCAAAAGAAGTGTGCGGAAAAGTACATCTAAAAGTCATTTTAGAAACGGTGGAACTTTCCACTCTTGACAGGGTAAGGCGGGCAAGTGAAATTGCCATAGCTGCCGGTGCTGATTTTATAAAAACCTCCACCGGAAAAGCAAAAACAGGAGCTACCCAACCCGTCACTTTGGTAATGCTTGAGACTATCCGTGACCATTTTCTCAAAACCGGTGAAAAGATTGGTATGAAACCAGCAGGGGGAATTAGTGATGCAAAAACTGCCATCCGCTATCTGGTAATGGTAAAAGAAACCCTTGGCAAGGAGTGGCTAACCCCCGATCTGTTTCGCTTTGGTGCCAGTTCTCTGGCTAATGACCTGCTCATGCAGATTGGTAAACAAAAGGGCGGAGCCTATCAATCCGCTGACTATTTTTCAAAAGGATAAATTATGGTTGACCTGAAAGACTTTACCGAAAATTATGCCCCTGCTCCTGAAGTGGTGGAGCATATAAATTTGAAAGAATCCTATCAATTGTTCATTAATGGCGAATTTAGGCCGCCGGAATCTGGTAAAACCCTGACGACTATAAATCCAGCTACGGAAGAAAAACTGGCTGAGGTTGCTTTTGCAAATGAAAAGGATGTCAATAAAGCGGTAAAATCTGCCAGAGATGCCTATACAAATATTTGGTCACAGCTGCCTCCAAAAGAGAGAGGGAAGTACATTTATCGCATTGCAAGGACTATTCAGGAACGCAGCAGGGAATTTGCCATAATTGAGTCTCTTGATGGCGGAAAACCAATCAGAGAAAGCAGAGATGTAGATATCCCCTTAGTGGCAGCCCATTTTTTCTATTATGCTGGCTGGGCTGATAAATTAGAGTATGCCTTCCCAGGAAGAAAGGCCAATGCGCTGGGTGTTGCAGGACAAATCATCCCCTGGAATTTTCCCCTCCTCATGGCGGCCTGGAAAATCGCTCCTGCCTTAGCCTGCGGGAACACAGTAGTATTAAAACCCGCAGAAACAACTCCCCTCACCGCTTTAAAACTGGCTGAACTCCTACAGGATATTGACCTGCCCCCTGGTGTGGTAAATATTATCACTGGCGACGGAAGCACTGGCAGTCACCTGGTTTCTCACCCGGATGTGAATAAAATTGCTTTCACCGGATCAACCTCAGTAGGAAAATCTATTAAAAAATCTCTGGCAGGTACCTCAAAACGTTATACCCTTGAACTGGGAGGCAAGGCGGCTCATATCATCTTTGAAGATGCTGCCTTAGATCAGGCTGTTGAAGGTATTGTGAATGGCATATTCTTCAACCAGGGTCATGTCTGCTGTGCCGGCAGCCGTCTCTATGTTCAGGAAGGAATTCAGGATGAACTGCTGGCAAAACTCAAATCGAGAATGGACTCCCTGATTATTGGCAATCCATTAGACAAGAATACCGACATTGGCGCAATCAATTCTAAAATGCAGTTGGAAAAAATACAGGAATTAACTCGGTCTGGAAAAGATCAGGGAGGTGAGATTTACCAGCCTACTTTCTGTACTCTTCCTGAAAAGGGGTATTGGTTTCAACCCACCCTCATCACCAATGTTTCTCAATCACACAGAGTAGTTCAGGAAGAAATTTTCGGGCCTGTGCTGGCAATTCAAACTTTTAGAACAGTGGAAGAAGCCATAGAAAAAGCCAATAATACTCCCTATGGATTATCCGGTGGTGTATGGACGGATAAGGGAGCAAAACTATTTAAGGTTTCGGAAAAAATACGTGCAGGGGTTATTTGGGCAAATACCTTTAATAAATTTGATCCTGCCTCACCCTTTGGTGGGTATAAGGAAAGCGGCATAGGCCGGGAAGGGGGCATTCATGGATTATACCCTTATATGGAGTTAGTATGACTGATAGATTGAATATTTTAAAAACCTATAAACTATATATCGGTGGAAAATTTGTCCGTAGTGAATCAGGCAGGTATGATGCTTTGCAGCTTTCAGAAAAACCAACTGCAATCAATATCTGCAGGGCAAGCCGAAAGGATTTTCGCGATGCTGTAACTGCCGCCCGGAAAGCTATTGAGGGCTGGTGGTCACGATCAGGATATAACCGGGGACAAATTCTCTATAGAATTGCAGAAACTATGGAAGGAAGACGAACCCAGTTTTTAGAAGAACTTCAGCATTGCGATTTATCCCTAAAAGCTGCTGAAGCTGAATTTGACTTTGCAGTTGACCAACTGGTGTACTATGCCGGTTGGGCAGATAAATATCAGCAGCTTTTCAGCACGGTGAATCCTGTCAGCAGTTCCCATTTTAATTTTTCTCTCCCTGAAAACCAAGGGGTTATTGCTATTTTAGCACCTAAAACCCACCCATTAACAGGACTGGTATCCCTCATTGCTCCTGCAATTTGTGGTGGAAATACGGTGGTTATTCTCACCTCCGGAAATGCATCTCCCGCAGGGGTTACGCTGGCTGAAGTATTGCATACCTCTGATGTACCTCAAGGAGTGATAAACCTCCTCACGGGAAGTGAAACTGAACTGGCTTCTCATTTTGCTACTCATAAAGATGTGAATGGAATAATCTATGCGGGAAATGATGGCAAGGTTGCCAAGGAAATTGAATCAAAAGCCGCAGATAATATGAAACGGGTGGAAATACAATCCGGTAGGGACTGGCAGAGCGAAGAACAACAATCTCCTTATTCTATTTTACAACATAGTGAAATTAAGACAACCTGGCATCCCATTGGCAGTTAACTATTAATACCAGGAATATGGTTAATATTTTACTCTGGATAAACCTGAATAATTCATTATCATTTAATGGAAAAACGGCTGTACTTTATGGGGCATAAACCCTATGGTAACCTGGAGATTATTGATTAACAAATTTTTTCTGCTGCCGGTATTCCTCTTTGCCTCCCTGCTTTTCGCCGACCCCTTTAAAGATTTAGATATAGACTTCCTTTTGGATGATTCCCCTGCTGACCAGACTAAAAAATCAACCAGGATGAAATCAAAGTCAACTAAAAAGCCCTATAAAGAAGTAATTAAAAACTATAAGGCAATTGAAGGGCTTTTTACCATCTACTGGAAAGAATCCACCAATAAAGCCTATCTCTCTCTAAAACCAGATCAACTTGAGAAAATTCATCTTGCAGGAATTACCCGACAATCCGGGGATGCCCTGTATTTAGATGGAAGTTCCATGCTGAATGAATACCCCTTTCTATTTAGAAAAGTCGGTGAGCGGATTCAGTATGTGAATGCCAATGTGCTCTTCCGCGCAGATGAAAGTTCTCCATTTAGAAAATCTGTTGAGCGGCATAAATCCCATTCCATCCTTTCTTCAACCAAAATTGAATCTGCCCCCCATCCGGAAACGGGTGCCATACTGGTTGATCTGGGAATTCTCTTTATTTATGATATGGAACGCATCACCATGCGCAGCCAGGGCGTATATGTCTTCGATAAAAAAGACAGCTATTTTAAAAATATTAAATCCTTTCCTTTAAATACTGAGTTAGAGATAGCCCTCCATTTTAAAGGAAAAAAAGGGCAGTATATTTATACCCTTCCAAATTCATCCAGCATGGTTTCCAGCTATCAAATCAGCTTGTCAGCTATTCCTGAATCAGACTATACCCCCCGACTCGCTGATGACAGAGTGGGCCATTTCACCACCATCTATCAGGACTATACCAATGTGATGCAGTATTCGCCTTATATCCGCTATATAAACCGCTGGTATCTGGAAAAAAGAAATCCCCAATCCAAAGTATCTGAACCAGTAAAACCCATTATATACTGGATTGAAAATACCGTACCTTATGAATTGAGAGATGCGGTACGCCAGGGCATACTTGCCTGGAATGAAGCCTTCGAGGCTGCAGGATTCAAAAATGCAATCGTGGTTAAACAAATGCCGGAGGATGCTGATTGGGATCCGGCTGACGTTCGCTATAACACCGTGCGCTGGATGTTTCAACCGGGTTCGGGTTATGCAGTAGGTCCTTCCCGTGCGAATCCCTACACCGGTGAACTTTATGATGCAGATATTCGCATCAGTGCAGATTTTGTACGGTCTTTCTACAGAGAGCAGACTGAATTTGTTGCACCCCTCATAGGTCCCTTAGCTATGGATTTTGAGACAGAGGAATCACCTGCTGAATTTTCTTCTGAGATGTGCCGTTACGGTGAACATCTGCGGGATGAAATGGCAGCAGGCTGGGATATGCTGACTGCAACAGGTAAACTGGAAGGAACGGATGAAGCACTGCAACAATATATTCACAATGGATTAGTAGATCTGATCCTCCATGAAGTAGGTCATACACTGGGGCTGCGGCATAATTTCAAAGGCAGCTCGGTTTATTCCATAGACCAACTCAGTGACCCCGGATTTACAGATAAATATGGCATCAGCGGCTCGGTTATGGACTATCAACCTATCAATATTTACGACGGAAAAAATTTCTTCCAGACCAAACCGGGAACCTATGATTACTGGGCTATTGAATATGCCTACAGTCAACCGGATCGCTCAGGATTGTCTGAAGAAAAATTTTTAGAAGAGATTGCCTCCCGCTCTAATGACCCCTTACTGCAATATGGGACAGATGAGGATACCTTTGGGCTTTCCACCCGTGGGATTGACCCCACCTCAAACGCCTGGGATCTCACCAGTGACCCTATACAGTATTTTGATGACCGCATTGACCTTGCCCATGAACTCTGGGCCACCATTCCCCAACATTTTGAAAAGGATGGTGAGCAGTATTCCAAGCTGAGGCGGGTATTCAGCAGAGGAATTCGCCAGTACTACTCTGCCTCCCGTAATATTGCCAAGTATATTGGTGGTATTTATCACAGTCGGCACCATGTAGGAGACCCCGGTGGAGAAACACCCTTTAAATTGGTACCTGCTGCAAAACAAAAAGAAGCGCTGGATTTCATTCTCCGCAGAATTCTGGCTGAGGATGCCTTCTATTTTGACCCTGAACTTTTAAATAAACTGGCTCCTGAAAGAAGTTGGGATTTTAGAGGATCCGTCTGGCGCATGAGCCGCATTGACTATCCCATCCATGATTATGTACGCTGGATTCAGGCGGGTACTTTATACCGTTTGCATCACCCCCGCATCTTTGCAAGACTCAGGGACAATGAATTGAAATTTAAGCAGGGTGAAGAAATTTTTACCTTAGCTGAAATGTTTCAAAAAATTACCCTCTCCCTCTGGTCTGAATTAGAGAATAACCGGAATATTAACAGTTTTCGACGTGACCTGCAAAAAACGCATATTGAAGTATTGAGTATTATCTTGCTGAATGAAAAAAGTTTTTTTCACACAGATGCCATTGCCCTGGCCAGAGCCAATCTAAGGAACTTGCATAGCAGGATTAGAGCATCAATTGACAGCGGAAGCTTTGATGATTATACCCAGGCTCACCTCAGTGAAGCTGCCAATAAGATTCAGTCGGTGTATAAGGCACAGACGGTAATAAATTAGATTCGAATTAAAGTAAAACAACCTCCCCAGGTTGTTATCAGAAGTAACAAGCAAGGTTGCTTGCCTGCCAACCATTAAAATGTATAGTAATGGCGAAAGTGGGTTCTAATAATTAATTTTGAGTTTGACAACTAATACCAGATAACTACCAACTATTCACTATAAATTAATTTCTGGACTTCCCACGATAAAGTTGATTTTAAGTTAAGCAACATGTTGGTATTTTCTA
>CAZKEL010000063.1:0-11562 GCA_964551815.1 uncultured bacterium | reverse complement strand
TAAGGGCTTCCTTAATTCTATAAACTGGGGATAAGGTCTATTACTTGTCATGGTTGAACGGAACTCTTCATAGGATAGTTTACACAAATCTACAGATTCAGATACAATTAAAAATCAAAGGGGTAACCAAAAAAGTAACCCTGTTAGAAATCTTAAACTTTTATTCGGTAACCGTTATGGAAACCATCCATCTGGTAAAATTAACCCGTCGGAAATGAATAACATTTGATTAATATTCAGGTAAATTAGTATGAAATTAACAGATACAAATATAAAAATGAGCTGTACAAAATACTGCCCTAATGGATGCTGTTGGCTGACCAGCACACGACCGGGTATGAATGAATTTTGTACCCAATGTGGAAGTATGTTGGAATATGGCTGCCCTGAGTGCGGTGAGGAAATTAAAGAGGATCAAATATTTTGTACACTTTGCGGGATAGAAATATTCCCACATATTAACCAATCAACGGAGGAAATAAAATGAAGAAGTTATTATTAATGATATTAATTCACACACTATATGCTGAAAATTATTCATTAGAGTTTAGTTTGGGTGATTGCCCTAACTGTGATTTCGTAGAAATAGAAAATGATGCCACGTTAAATTTTAGTAATGAAGATTTTTCGATCAGCTTTTGGTTTAAAACTATTTCAGACCACGGTATTTTTATGGGGAAAGGTGGTGGTGGAATCGGCTGGAATATTCAACGGCATCCAAATGAGATAAGATTTGATATTAGAACCGATACAGGGGATAACCAGGGATTTTTATCTTCCATTAATTTAGTACCTTTTGGAGGGCTTGATAATAATTGGCATTATTTAACCATTACAATAGATAGATCGAACGGGTTAAGTGGCAAAATGTATTTGGATGGAATTCTACTCACCACAAACCAAAATGATAATAGTGGAAGTATTGATAATAATCTCCCCTTACTTTTTGGTAAAAGAGAAGACGGCTGGCCTGGTAATTACCAGGGTTTATTAGATAATGTTTCATTTTGGGCTAAAAAATTATCCATTGAGGAAATTCAAAATGCAATGACACATATTGAAGGGACAGAAGATGAGTTAGTTGGTTTGTGGAAATTAAATGGTGGTGTCGGGGATATGGTTTATGATAATAGTAGTTTTGAAAATCATGGGGTTATTATGAATGATTATAGTTCATTGACATGGTCAATTGATGTACCGCTAATTTCAGGCTGCACCGACCCCTTAGCCACCAACTATAACCTCGATGCAAATGTAAATGATGGAAGTTGTAAATATGAAGTACTACAGACTATAATATATAATAACCAAGGATATATGTTAATTAATAACCAAACGGATTATTTTTCAGCTCAAAGCAATGCTGAAAATATGGGAGGATATTTAGTATCTATATCATCTAGTGAAGAAAATAACTATTTATTTAACCTTGGGTCACAAATTTTAAACCAATATAACGATGATAATCTGATATGGATTGGATTATCCTTGGTTAACAATGAATGGGTTTGGGATTCTGGTGAGGATTTGGTTTTTACAAATTGGGCACCCAATGAACCTTCAGGAAATTCAAATGAGGGTTGTGGTGAGTTTTATATCCAGAATTCAAATCCGTCAACATGGAATGACATTCCCTGTTCAGAAGAATTATTTTACATAATAGAATTTGATGACTACAACCAGGTATTACCTGAGTCCACCGAAATGACATTTTACTATTTCAATTCTTTTACTTTAGATGGGGAAGCTGTTACGGCTGGCACAGAAATAGTAGCCAAAAATGAAGCCTCCGGCAGGATAGTAGGTTACGGAGTATCTGAAAATGTAGGTAATGGAAACACCGAAATAGTCGTTTTCGGCGAAATGGGTGATGACTTAGATGCAGTCTTTGGAACAGAGGGCTATATGATAGAGGGAGAGACTCCCCAATTTTATGTGAATGGCATCAAAGCTCATTACAGTGCGGCTAATGGAGATGAGCTGCAATCTATTCCATCTTTTGTTTCCTTAGAGCAATATACCGATCTTACGTTGAATCTGGTGACGGACTGCAACGGTGATATGGGTGGCGCTGCCTCTGTAGATTACTGTGGTGACTGCTGGGGTGGTGAAAGCGGTAATGATACCTTGGTCAACGACCCTGATGCAGATGAGATCTGCGGTGAGAGTGATAACTGCCCTGAAACAGCCAATTTTGACCAGCTCAATTATGATGGTGACTCTGAAGGTGATGCCTGTGACAGCGATGATGACAACGACGGTGAAGCAGATGAGAATGACAATGATCCTTTAAATGAGTTTGCTTGCCATGATGAGGATGGTGATGGCTGTGATGAATGTTATGATGGTACTTTAGGCGATACTAACAATGATGGAGAGGATTACGACAGCGACGGTTGGTGTAACTCTGGTGACAGTTGGCCTGATTGCTTTAATGCTGAGATAGATGCTGACCCCAATGATGAATGCGGTAACTGCAACGGCGACGGTTTTGCAGACAACTGCATCGGCACTGATGATTGTGAAGACATGGACTGTCTTGGCAACTGTGGTCAGTCCGCCTATATTGATGACTGCGGGGAATGTGATGATAATCCCAATACAGACTGCTACGATTTAAGCCTGGATTTACATGCAGGTCCCAATCTCATTAGCTTCCCTGCTCTCCCCGACGATACCAGTGTACCCTCAATCTTTGATGATACTGGCTGCATCGTCCCTGGCGTAATAGGTGAAGGTATTGGTGCTGTTTATCTAATGGGTAACTGGGTAGGCAGTCTGCAGTACATTGAGCAGGATAGGGGCTATTGGGTGAAAGTATATGATGGCTGCAATTTTACTTTAGAAGACTGTGAACCGGTTTCGTATGATAATGATGGAGAAGTAGTCTATGAAATGCAGTTCGGACCAAACCTCATATCATACCCATTTCAGACCAGTCAAACGATTGAAGCCGCTGTAGGCCATGTTGAGGAAAACATTTATGGTTTTATTGCTGAAGGAGAAGCAGCCGTCAATATGGATGGAGAGTGGTATGGCAGTATGGAAGAATTTAAGAGTGGTGGAGGATATTGGCTATTAGCTTTGAATGACTTTACCTTTTCATTCAATGGCATTGAAGCAGACATTCCCAGAGAGGATCAGACTAATTCAATTGCGCTACTACCGGAGAAGTTCAAAGTGGAGCAGTCCACACAGCAGGCATTTTTCTTTGTGGAAGAATTATACCTTCAAACTATGGAAATTGATTCTGAGGATATTTTCCTTGCTTACAACGGCGAAATCCTAATCGGTGCGAGATATTGGAATGGCAGGTATACAGATATTCCGGCCATGGGTGATGATAACTCTGAAACTACCTTAGATTTTGCTAAACAAGGTGGTCAAATACGTTTTAAACTTTTTGACAGTAGCACTGGAAACCTGGTTGAATTGGAAAGTGATGAGCCGGCATATTGGCAGGATTTTGGAATGACCATAGTGTCTCTTACGGAGAAACTAAATCTACCAGAATCATTCGGCTTAGCAAAAGCCTACCCCAATCCTTTTAATCCGGTGACAACCCTCACTTACGCCCTGCCGGTAGATTCTCATGTCTCCCTGGTGGTTTACGATTTAACCGGGCGGGAGATAACAACTTTAGTCAATGGATTTACCTCTACTGGTTATCATTCCATTACCTGGAATGCCGACATTCAAAGCAGCGGGGTATATTTTGTACATTTTTCTGCAGGGGATTATCATGAAGTGCAGAAAATCATGTTGATGAAATAAGTGGTACGCAGAACCACCAGACGGTGGATATTCGTTGTCTGAGCCCATCCCGACCTTCCCCCTCAAAAGGGGAAGGAGCCAAAAATTCCCTCTCGGAGAGGGTCAGGGTGAGGTCAGAAAAAAGAGAATTAAAACTGAGATTAATTTCTAATGCATGGATGACATCTTTTTATGATTTTTACCGGGAAGAAAGATGTCATCCTGTGATTGACCCCATTCCTTCCACATGCTCAGGACAAACCAGCCTTCCCCTCAAAAGGGGAAGGAGCTAAAATTTCCCTCTCGGAGAGGGTCAGGGTGAGGTCAGAAAAAAGAGAATTAAATTGCCATAAATTTCAAAAAGTTTAATTTCGCTCAATATACATTAATGTGAAACGATCCCACAGGTACCATGGAACAGATGACATTCTATCATTTTTCTAATTAACGCTTGCACCACACCTTAATAATCGCCTAATATATACCGACCAGTCGGTCTGTATTATGGCAGCCAATCTACCTAAAGAAGAAAGACAATCGCAGATTTTAGATGCGGCAATGAAGGTGATTACCCGGAAGGGATTCTCCAATGCGCGTATGGATGATATCGTTCAGGAGGCTGGATTAAGCAAAGGTGCTATCTATCATCATTACCAAGGGAAAAAGGACTTATTCCTGGCACTCATTGAACATTGGGAAACGCAAACTTTCCCTGATTTCTATAGCAGAAACGGCAAAGAAAGGTCTGCTGCAGATACCCTGAAAGATTTTGCCGGAGAAATAATTAAAGTATTCAAAACCCGCAGTTATGTTTTTCAGGCTGAGGTGGAGTTCTGGTCTCTGGCAAATCAGGATGATGAAGTTCGCAAGCGATCACAGGAACTCTATGAAAAAATTATCAACCTGTTCGAATTGGTAATTAATAAGGGAATCCGACAGGGAGAATTTCTTCAGGTTGATTCCCGTATTACAGCTATTTACATTCTTTCCGTATTCCAGGGTATTAACTGGTTTTGCATATTCAACGATAAAAAAATTAATGCTGAAAAATATATCCAAAAATCCATTGAATTATTATTAAACGGATTGGCAATTACAAAGGAGACCTTATGAGTGATACTGAAGTATTAGAACAAAAAACCTCGCAAATAACCTTAAATGAATTAGAATCATTTCCTATAAATTATAATAAACTTGAAGGACGTGGCGGTGCGTTTCTGGTAACTCCTGTTGATGAGGGACATGTTTTTTCCAGAGAGGAATTTACAGAAGAGCATCAGATGTTTGATCAGACTGCGAGAGAATATGGTGAAAATCGCATCATGCCTATTCGGGAAGAACTAAATGTGCTGAATAAAGATTTAAGTCTGGAAATATTCCGTGAGATTGGTGAACTTGGTTTTTTAGGGGTAGATGTGCCTGAAGAATATGGCGGATTAGCACTGGATAAAACCACTGCCTGTATTATTGTTGACGCCCTGTCTTCAGGACGCAATGCCTCTATTATGGTGACAGCCAGTGCTCATACAGGTATTGCCATGCTGCCTATAGTTTGGTATGGAAATCCTGACCAAAAGAAGAAATATTTGTCAAAATTGGCTTCAGGTGAATGGATGGGATCTTATGCTCTTACTGAATCTGGTGCCGGTTCTGATGCATTGTCCGGGTCCACTACAGCCGTGTTAAATGAAGCTGGCACCCATTACTTGTTAAACGGTACTAAAATATTTGTTACCAATGGTGGTTGGTGTGATGTTGCTGTAACTTTTGCTTCTGTTAATGGTAAATACACAGCCTTTATTTTAGACAAGGATTGTGAAGGCTGGGTTATAGGAGAAGAAGAAAAGAAAATGGGGATTAAGGGATCCTCTACTGTCACTTTCTTTTTAGAGGATTGTAAAGTACCGGTTGAAAATATGCTGGGCAAAGTGGGTGAGGGCGGTCCCATTGCCTTTAATGTTCTCTATGTAGGGCGTTATAAATTGGGAGTTACCACTGCTGCCGGTGCAAAATTTGTTTTAGATGGTGCATTGGAGTATGCTAATGAACGGGAGCAGTTCAATAAAACCATTAAAAAATTTGGAATGATCCAAAGAAAATTTGCCAACATGGTTACCCGAGCCTGGGAAGGCGACAGCATTAATTATATGATCACCGGCTCTTTAGACCATTCTCTGAATAATGTGGATAAATCTGCTGATAATTATTTCGAAATCGTGCAGAAAACCATTGAAGATCATGGCATTGAAGCATCCATTTCAAAGGTGGTAGGGTCTGAAGCATTGGCTTACGCTGTTGATGAAGGAGTACAAATTTATGGCGGAAATGGATTTATTGAGGAATACCCCATGGCCTGTGCTTACAGAGATGAGCGCATCAATCGAATATTTGAAGGGACCAATGAAATCAACCGCCTCATCATAGGCGGGACCCTGTTGAAAAAAGCCATATTAGAGGAAATCCCCCTTCGTGATATCATTGCTTCCAGAAAGGATAATTGGCTTCCAAACCTAAATCTTCCCGCAGATGAGCCATTACTAACTGAAGCTAAAGCTATTGAATTTTGCAGATCATTCATGCTTCATTGTCTGCATGAGTCCATTTTAAAATATGGTCAAGATTTGAAAAATGAACAATGGGTCATAGAACCTTTAGCAAATATGGTGATTGCACTTTCCATTATGGATACAGGATTTAAACGCTATCGTCAAATTGCAGAAGGAGAACATAAAGAGCATGTAAGGGAGGTACTTAGCCTTTCTATCGCTGATCAGTATGAGAATTCACTGCAAGCAGGGATGGATATTGTTCACTATCTATTGTCTGGTGAGAAGCTCAGTCAGTCTTTGGAAAAAATCCATAATTTTAAAAATGAAGTTGGCTACACACCTGATAGAATCAATTGTCAGAAAGCAATAGTCTCTACCTTGTATAAACAGAATAAATATTACTTAAATTAAGGAGATAATTTAAATGTCATCAGAATCTTTTATCATCGATGGTGCCCGCAGTCCCATTGGGACTAAAAATGGTGAAATGGTGGGTATCCGTTCAGATGATTTGTCTGCACAGGTTATTCAGGGAATCATGCAGAGAAATGAGAACATCCCAACAGATGCAATTGAAGATGTAGTAGTTGGCTGTGCATTTCCGGAAGGCCCTCAAGGAATGTTAATGGCTCGCTCAATTTCAGTTTTAGCTGACCTTCCACTTGAAAGTGGGGGAAAAGTAGTGAATCGTTTCTGTGGCTCCTCCATGGATTCAGTTCATCAGGTAAGTCAGGCAGTGCTGGCGGGTGATATTGATGCAGGTATTGCAGGGGGAGTTGAAGATATGTTCTCCGTCCCTATGGGCGGGTTTAATCCCAGTTTTCATCCTGAATTATATGAGAAGGAATTTTACATTGGTATGGGAGACACAGCAGAAAATCTTGCCCGCGATTTGGATATCTCACGGGAAGATCAGGAAGCTTTTGCCATTTCATCTCATGAAAAAGCTTTAGCTGCCGTGGAAGCAGGAAAATTTGATAGAGAAATTATCCCTGCACAAATCAATGGTACCACTGTATCAAAAGATGAAGGCCCTCGTACTCCGGATGTGGAAAAAATTAAATCCTTAGACCCTGCTTTTGATGCAGACGGATCTGTAACAGCTGCTACTTCCAGCCCTATTTCTGTAGGAGCAGCCGCTGCCCTTGTTATGAGTGGGGACAAAGCCAAAGAATTAGGCAATACTCCTAAATTTAAGATAAAATCAAGAGCAGTTGCCGGAGTAGATTGGACACGCATGGGAGCTGGTCCATTGCCAGCCACTGAAAAAGCACTGTCCAAAGCTGGTTTATCCCTTGTTGATATAGATGTCATTGAACTCAATGAAGCCTTTGCAGCACAATCCCTTTATGTCATCCGCAAAGGTGAATGGGATATGGATAAGGTAAATCTGAACGGTGGAGCCATTGCCTTGGGACATCCCCTTGGTTGCTCCGGTGTTCGTATTTTAGTAACCCTCATGAATGTGATGGAACAAAATGAAGCAACTCTTGGGCTTGCCACCATGTGCATTGGCAGCGGGCAGGGAATTGCTACTGTGTTAGAAAGAGTTTGAATATAGAATAATGAACACTGAATTTTGAATAGGGAAAAAGAATTAGAGATTAGTGATTGATGAATAGAGAATTAAAACAAATAAGGGAAATTGATAATATGGTTTTAATCAACATTCACTATTCCTCATTTACTATGCCCTATTTTAGACACATTATTTAAGGAGATATATTTATGTCAAATGTATGTAAAATAGAAAAAGTCGCCGTACTCGGAACGGGTGTCATGGGAGCACAAATTGCTGCACATCTAACCAATGCAAAAATACCTGTATTAGCTTTTGATATTTCCCAGGAAGTAGCAGAAAAAGGAGTGCAGGCAAGTACTAAATTAAAACCATCCGCTTATTATAATCCAAAGTCAGTGGATATGATTACTCCGCTGAATTATGATGATCATATAGGGCAGATTTCAGAATGTGACTGGATTATTGAAGTCATCGCAGAAAGACTGGACTGGAAACAGGATCTTTATAAACGCATCCAGCCTCATTTAAAAGAAGGTGCCGTGGTAACGTCAAATACATCCGGAATATCCCTTGCCGAATTAACAGAGGGCATGGATCAGCCAATGGCAGCTCATTTCTTTATTACTCACTTTTTCAATCCACCAAGATATATGAAACTGGTGGAAATCATAACTTCTGAAAAAACCAATGCAGATCTCATTCCTCCCATATCAGAATTTTTAGAAGAAGTTCTTGGCAAGGGTGTTGTCTATGCAAAAGATACTCCTAATTTTATTGCCAATCGAATTGGTGTCTATGGAATGATGGTGACCTTAGAGGAAGCTCGAAAGAAAAAACTATCAATTGAGGATGTGGATGCCCTTACAGGCACTCTTATTGGCAGGCCAAAGTCTGCAACCTTCAGAACAGCCGATGTGGTGGGGCTGGATACTCTTTGCTTTGTTGCCAACACCGCCTATGACAAATGTAATGATGATGCAGAAAGGGATACCTTTAAACTCCCGGATTATTTACAAAAGATGGTGGAAAATGAATGGTTGGGACAGAAATCGAAGCAGGGGTTCTATAAGAAAATTGAAAAGGGAGTCATTCATTCCATTGACCTTGATACTTTGGGATATTCACCCCAGAAAAAAAATAGATATCCTGGTGTTCGCCTTGCAAAGGAACATATAAAATTAGAAGATAAACTAAAAGCATTGGTGAATTCTGATGACACCGCCGGACAGTTTATCTGGGAAGTCACTGCCAGAGCTTTATTGTACTCTGCCAATCGCCTTGGTGAAATTGCAGATGATATAGTTAATATTGACCGGGCCATGCGTTGGGGATTCGGTTGGGAATTAGGTCCATTTGAAGTCTGGGATGCCATTGGAGTTGTTGAATCCGTCCAGCGTATGAAGAAGGAAAATAAAGCGATACCTCAGTGGGTGACTGATATGCTTGCAAAGGGACAGACTTCCTTTTATACCCGCATGGAAGGGTTCAACTGCTATTGGGATGTCAATAAGCAGGACTATCTTCCCATACCTACATCTGTAAGAGAGCTGCGCTTTGCCAATTTTAAATACAATGGTAGTCTTATTGAAGATCACTGGTCTGCCTCTCTCATTGATTTAGGGGATGGAGTTGCCGGAGTAAACTTTCATTCAGTTTTACAAGCACAACTAAATCCTATAGACGGTTCAATACTGCAAACCCTTTATAAAGCCCAGAAGTGGGTAGAAGAAAATAATTTTAAAGGATTAGTCATTTCGGGCGATGGAACAAACTTTTGTGCAGGTGCCAATTTGAATATGATACTCAACTCTGCTTATCGAAAAGATTGGGATGAATTAGACCGTACGGTTAACACCATGCAGAGTATTCTTCAGGGATTACGGTTTGCACCTTTCCCAGTAGTAGCTGCTCCCTTTGGATTGGTATTAGGTGGTGGTTTTGAAGTCATTTCTGCCTGTGACCGTATTGTTGCAGCGGGGGAATCATACATCGGATTAGTGGAAGTTGGTGTGGGGTTAATCCCCGGAGCCGGCGGGAATTTGAGAATGATATCGAACTTAAATAAGAAAATCAAGTCTGCCATGCCGGGAGCATTTCCCATTATTCAAAAAGCATTCGAGACAATTGGTTTTGCCAAAGTAGCTACCTCCGCAAAGGAAGCACAGGCGATTGGATATTTGAAAAAAGATGACCAAATTGTAGTAAACAGAGACCATGTTCTGGCAGCCGCTAAAGATTCCGTACTTGCATTAGCAGATGGATATACAGTGCCTGAAATGGAATCTTTTAAGCTTCCTGGTAAAAGTGGACGATTGGTCTTAGAGGGAACCTTAAAAGGATTTGTAAAGTCCGGCAAGATCAGTGAACATGATGCTCATATTGGCAGAACTCTGGGGAAGGTACTTACGGGGGGTGAAAAAGGTGGTCCTTTCACTGCAGTGGATGAGCAATATTTACTGGATATTGAAAGAGAAGCATTTATTTCTTTGGCTGGGGAACAAAAAACTATTGACCGCATTGAATACATGCTCAAAAAGGGCAAACCTCTCAGAAACTAGAAACATTAGCCCAAAACAATGAACTTAACATGGTTTATTGTTTTTCTCCGGAAAAGCCTGGCATCTGCCGGGCTTTTCTATTTTACGCCCTTTTTTCCAGACAACAGATATCCATCATGAAAATATTTTTAGAAATTATACTTTAAATAGAATACATTCACTCTATACAAATGATCATTACCGGCGAAAGAAATCTTTCAGAATATACCCTGCAATATTTGGGTTTTCTTTCAGGCGGCGGATGGAGTAAGCATACCAGTCTTCACCAAAAGGCACATAGACCCGCACCTTATAACCCTTTGCTTTATGTTTTCCCAGCCAACCGGACATTGGGACGCCATAAAGAACTTGAAACTCAAATTGGTCTGGGGGTATTTTTAGTTCGTCTATGAGCAGATATGAGGCTTCTAATAAATCTAAATCATGGGTAGCAATGCCAACATAAATCTTTTTTTCAAAGGCAAAGCGGAGCAGTTTTAGAAAATTGTTGTTAATATCCCGTCGGCGTTGAATAGCAATGGAAGATGGTTCTTTGTAGATCCCTTTGCAGAGCCTGAAATTGAAGCTACCGTTTTGGGAGAGTGAGGATAAATCAGATGCAGTTCTGTGAAGATAAGCTTGAAAAACCGTACCTACGTTCTCGTATTTCTCCTTTAGCCTGAGGAATTGTTGAATAGTAGCATCCGTAGATTCGGAGGACTCCATATCTATTCGAAGAAAATTTTGGGTATCTTGAGCTTTTTTGAGGAGCAGGTCTAGCTGACTATTGAGAAATTCGACACTAACATCTTCTCCTATATGGCTGGGTTTAATGGAAATATTGCAATCCAAACTTCTTTTTTCAATCTCCTCATATATTCTTAAATATCGAGAAGTAATCTGTTCTGCTTCCTGCTGAGATTTGGTGTGTTCCCCCAAAATATCAATAGTTGCAGAATATCCCAGTGCATTGAGTTTGGCAATAACCTTTAGCGCTTCATCAATCTTTTCTCCTGCAACATAGCGTCCGGCGATTCTTCGCACAAGAGAGAGGGGTAAGTGAGGGGTAATGCTAAGGATAGCGTGATTAATTAGCCCTTGTATCATAGGGGAAAATTATCAGGGTTTAAATTGCTAATCCAAAAAGCAAAATATTTTATTTAAACTCTGAATAATATTTGGTGGATATTTTTCTAAGCCG
>CAZKEL010000062.1:9503-11627 GCA_964551815.1 uncultured bacterium | reverse complement strand
TTCTTTGTAAGTTGTCATAGGATTAATTTTTTGGAAAGGTAAAAATTAGCCGGCGATTAAATCAGGCTCTTCTTTTTCTTCCAGATTTCCTGAATAAATCTTATCCACTTCCTGTGAGAAATGATCTAATACCACTTTACGTACTACTTTAAGTGTTGGTGTTAACTCACCTTCTTCTATAGTAAATAACCGTGGCAACACAGCAAATTCCTTTACCCTTTCATAATTAGAAAAAGCTTCCATGGCATTGGAAACTTCAGCAGTCAACAACGCTAAAACATCAGGATGTTCTGCCATAGCTTCATTTCCTGAAACTGATTTGCCTGCATCTTTTAAATAGGCTTCTACTGCTTCAAAAGAGGGTACAATCAATGCTGAAATGAAATTCCGATTATCACCAATAACCACGGACTGTTCTATATAGGGGGAATTCACCATGGCATTTTCGATGGGAGCAGGAGCAACATTCTTCCCGCCGGAGGTGACCAGAATATTTTTCTTTCTATCGGTGATGAACAGATACCCCTCATCATCCAAATGCCCAATATCGCCTGTATGGAACCATCCTTCTGTATCAATGGCTTCCAGGGTAGCTGCTTCATTATCGAAGTAGCCGGTCATAATATTGGGACCCTTCGCTAATATTTCTCCGTCGTCTGCGATTTCTATATCTACATTGAAGAGTGGTTTCCCTACAGATCCAAAGCGGGTGAATTCAGGAGAATTCGCTGTTAACACCGGGCTGGTTTCGGAGAGACCATACCCTTCTAAAATGGTGACATCTGCCGCTGCAAAGAATTCGGCGATTTCCTTAGAAAGAGGCGCTCCACCGGATACGAAGAAGCGCAGTCTGCCGCCTACCCGATCTTTCACTTTGCTGTACACCAATTTATCAGCAATTTTATGTTTGAGACCTAACATGAATGGCAGAGGTTTATTCTCCAAACGGTATTGAGAGGCTTCTTTACCAACCCCAATTGCCCACCAGAATATTTTCTGACGAGCTTCCGGTGCTGACTTCAAACCTTCTCTCACCCGAGAATACATCTTCTCATAGAGGCGGGGTACACTGAGCACCACAGAAGGCTTCACCTCCTGCAGATTTTCCGGCACAGTTTCAATAGACTCAGCATAATAGACCTGCGCCCCTACACTGAAGGCAGTGAAATGACCTCCCATACGCTCAAAAGAATGGCTCAGGGGAAGGAAGGAAAGAAACTTTTCAGTGGAGTCAAAAGTGATAATTTGAGAAATACCCTCCACATTGCTCATCATATTGCCATGAGTCAGCATGACGCCTTTAGGATTTCCCGTGGTACCTGAAGTATAAATGAGGGTGAGCAGATCACCAGGTTCTGGTGCTTCAATCATCTCCTCAAATGTGGTTTCAGATTCCTGACTCTTTTTGGTACCCACATCCAGGAAATCTTTAAAATTCTGCACCCTGGCTTCATCGCCGTTATAGGAATCATCCATAACAATGACTGCCTGTACCAAGCTGCAGTTACCCCAAATTTGCAATACTTTATCAAGCTGGGTCTGGTCCTCAACAAATACTACTTTCGATTGTGAATTACTCAGGATAAACTCCACCTGAAAAGGAATAAGAGTAGGATAGACCGACACCGTAGCAGCGCCGGAACAGATGATGCCGTAATCGCTCATCGCCCAGCGGGGACTGTTATTGGATAGCAGCGCGACATTGTCGCCCTTACCTATCCCCAGCGACTGGAGAGCAAAGGCAATATCCTTCACGGTAGATCTGATTTCGCTTCCGGAGATGCCTCTCCATTTGTTGTCTTTTTTATAGAAATATAAATCCCGGTTTAAATGGTCGTTGGTGACCTGATTAAACATACGGGATACGGTAGAATATGTCATGGATTATGTCCTTCTTCTGTTAGTGTAACCAGCGGGATAGTATAGGACGATTTCAAATCTGAAACCAACTGCAAATTGAGGTATTTTATCTATGATAAAATCTGAATGCTCAAACGCAATTAGGAATTCTATTCTTGTAGTAAACCAGAGGGAACTTGTAGAAATTGCCCCTCTACTACCAAAACGCCTCACAAAAGCTCAATGATTGGCTTGCCCATCGTAATGAACGAAGTGAATGTAGAT
>CAZKEL010000062.1:0-9403 GCA_964551815.1 uncultured bacterium | reverse complement strand
GATTGGCTTGCCCATCGTAATGAACGAAGTGAATGTAGATGGGTGCTTGTGCTTCGTAGCGGCTTTTTACGAAGAAGTGCCGAGGAAGGCCCTTCTACACTACGTTACGAAGGGTAAAGAATCGAACCGGGCAGATAGTAAATATCGAGCCTGCCAATCGTAATGAACGAAGTGAATGTAGATTGGTGCCGAGGAAGGGACTCGAACCCCCACATCCCGAAGGATACCGGATTTTGAATCCGGCGCGTCTACCAGTTTCACCACCTCGGCTTGAACTGAACTCCATAGAATTTTTCTGATTCAGGCTAGGAAATATAAAAAGTTGCAGAATACCCCGGCAATGAATGCTTCAATAAAAAACAATGAGGTAAATTCTGTCCGAAACTTTTATATATTAGTCTAAATACGTTTTAATACCATTACTTTGAAGGCAGTTTAAAACATGGCCTCATACAATTTGCGGTAAGAAACAATATGTGTTTCCCGTTAAAAAATAAAAGTTGTTTGATCCCGCCTATTGCGGGAGAGTTTTATTATTTTAGGGAAACGGATAAATTGTTTTAGCAAATTGTATGCAGCCTTGATCTTTTTGGTACTTTTTCTATCAAGAGAAAAAGTACGTCAATAAATTCAATTTTAATATTATTGGGGACAGATAAGTGTTGTTTAATCCTGTTACATCTTAATAGTCGGGAAATCAGATGAGATGAAGTAATCTGTTACATGGTTTGGAGGAAAATTGAACACACTCACTAAACAATTACTATTTCTACTACTGGTTAGTTTATTCTCACGACTTCAGGCAGAATATGAAATTGTGAATGCTTTTCCCAATTTTACTTTTACCAATCCAGTGGGCATTCACCATGCCGAGGATGGTAGTAACTTACTTTTTGTGGTAGAACAACCCGGCAGGATCTTTGTCTTTGAAAACGACCCCAATGCCAATGAACGCCATGAATTTTTAGATATTCGCAATATAGTCAATGATAATCAGAATGAAGAAGGGCTGCTGGGATTGGCCTTCCACCCCAATTATGCCGAGAATGGCTATTTTTATGTGAACTACACCGACTATGCCCCCCGAAGGAATGTCATTGCTCGGTATCAGGTGAATCCAAATAACCCCCTGGAAGCAGACGCATCTTCGGCTTTCATAATTTTAGAAGTTAACCAACCTTACTGGAATCATAATGGTGGGCAGTTGGATTTTGGGCCAAACGGCTATTTATACATTATTTTTGGGGATGGTGGTTCTTCAGGTGACCCCCAGGAACACGGTCAGAACCTGGAAACTCTTTTAGCTTCCCTTATCCGTATTGACGTTGACAATCCTGCAGATGGATTGAATTACGGTATTCCTGCAGATAATCCTTTTGTAGGCAATGCTGGGGCCCGGCCGGAGATTTATGCTTATGGCCTGCGGAATATGTGGCGTTTTAGTTGGGATCCTGTTACCGGCTGGTTGTGGGGTGCAGATGTGGGACAAAATGCCTGGGAAGAAGTGGATATCATTCACCCAGGTTTGAACTACGGCTGGAATACCATGGAAGGCAACCATTGTTATGATCCCCCCTCCAATTGTGATCAAACAGGACTTGAACCTCCCATCTGGGAATATGAATTATATACCTATGGCGACTGCTCAGTAACAGGTGGATATGTATATCGTGGTTCTCAATACTTCAGCATTTCCGGAAGGTATATCTATGGTGACTACTGCACCGGCAGAATCTGGGCATTGAGCTATGATGGAGAAACTCCTGCTCAGAATGAAGAATTATTGGATACTGACATCTACATATCTTCCTTTGGGTTAGATCAGGATAACGAACTTTTGATCTGCAGCCTGGCGGATGGTAGAATTTACAGGTTTCTTTCTGACGAAGCGGGAAGTCTGGGAGATTTAAGCCAGGATGATATGGTAGATGTTCTGGACATTATTCAAGCTATTAATATTATTTTAGGAGTTCCAGCCAGTGACTATCAGTTATGGAGTGGCGACCTGAATATGGATGGGATTATTGATATTCTGGATATTGTATTGTTGGTTAACATGATTTTAACCTCATAACTTATGATTTGATAATAAAACAACATATAAAAAAGCCCTCAGGATTTCTGAGGGCTTTTTTAATTAATCTTCAATTCAATTCTTTACTTTAACAGCAACAATTTATTAGTTTGAGAAAAACTTGCTGCGCTTGCCTTCACAAAATACATTCCACTAGATACTTCAGCAGCATCCCAGGTCAGGGTATAGCTGCCTGCATCCATATAACCTGCTGCCAGAGTAGCAATAGATTGACCAATCAGGTTATATACCTCTACACTTATCTCTCCTGATACCGGCAGGGTGAGCGTCATGCTGGTTACAGGATTGAAAGGATTAGGATAGGCCTGTGATAAGCTGTATTCCATAGCAACCGGCAAAGATACGGCTACTTCATCTTGTGAGTTAGCAACGATTACTTCCTCTATTTCAAAGTCACCGCTGTAACTGAACAGATGATCTGTTTCAGGGGTTACAATGATAAGGCGGGTTTCATTGCCTTCCGTAATAGAGTTAGCATAGAGTGCTCTGTCAGTTAACTCTATTTTAAACGACTCACTATGGGTGAGGGTCATCTGAACCCCACCTATAAAGCCGTCTGCTTCAATAGAAAGGTTATGATCTTTCTTAATAAGCTCTGCAGAGGCTGCATCATCCACTCTGCCACCGCAATTTTGAGCTAAGATGCAATTTGCCAGAGTCACGATATCCAGCACATTGTAGAAACTGTCACCATTAAGATCACCGGCACAACCAAATTCAAGCTCTGAGCAGTTGTTACTTAAAATGCAGTTGGCAAGGGTTACAATGTCAAGTACATTCCAGCCGCCGTCACCGTTCAGATCGCCGGTTACGCAGGAGATATCCTTAAACTCCAGCATGATATGTCTTACATTAATATCCTGTATGCAGAAGGGATCAAAATCCATAATGATTCTGCCATCGGTTCCGTTATAATCATGGTCACTGTCATCGGCAGGAATTTCGGCTAAGGCATTATAGGTGAGAAAACTGCCCCAGTCCCCAAAGGATGCATCTAAAACATAACCCTCTGTAGCCAGGTCAACTCTGTCAATACAATCTCCATATCCTAAAGCAGTAAGCTGGTCAGTGACATCCCCGTACACAGGGTAGTTAAAGCCGCAGGAAGAATTTAAATAAGTTGCGGTAAGTGCTTCCAGGGCCCAGATGCGGTCAAAGTCCGTTCCGTCTCCGTCTTCATCCACACCGATTTCATCTCCCAGTCCTGATTCAGAAATAACACCATCAATGGCATGCCATTCCAGATACAGGTCCGCATTGTCATTTTCCAGGGGAGCAATAGTGGGCAGATCACCTTTTAAGGCAAATCCACCGGCTGTACCGGGCAGTGGATCGCCTCCTTCAACGAGTTCTCCATTAGGGAGAATCACATCAAAGCAGTTATTATCAGAATCGCATAAAGTTGGCTGCACAGGGGTTTCAGGAAAGTAGTCAAAAACAGATGATTGACTCAGGGAAATAGCTCCTGCACTTTCCCCTGCATTAGGCAGAGGGGTGGCATATCCAATGGGAATTCCGTTAGCAGCCACTACTTCATCAGGGTTTTCATCAGGAATATACCCTAAAATATTGGTTGAGGGAATACTCACCCCGGCTGAAAGATTTGAAGTGTAAAGGAGTTCATCTGTAATAGGAAGAATGGCAACGTCAGCAATACAATTTTCAACCGTTTCCGTTGGATAATAACTCCCTTCGGCTATCTCCCCGGTGCCATCTTCATTAAAGTTTACATTCAGAATCACATTCAACGCCCCTGAGTAGAGATGACCGTAAGGTCCCTGATAGGTGGTTCTGTAGATTTCACCCTGATTTAATTGGCTCACTTGAAACTCCACTCCTAAAGTTGAGTTTGACACCAAAATGGGTGTATCATAACGGGCAAGACTTTGGTGGATGATATATAACCCGTAAAACTGATAGTTACCGGCAATGTCCTGTCCGATAATACATGAACATAAAATGAGTAAATATTTTAAAATGATGTTTTCCTCCTGATTAATTGGTTGAAAATTTACGGGATAGTTCCACAGAGGACAAAGTCAATCCTCCTCTTTAGTGATAAATGTGATATGTATCACTTTCATCAGCTTTTCTTAGTCCACTTGATGTATTTTCAGCATATTGGTGGAGCCGGATACCCCTACTGAAACTCCTGCAGTAATAATGAAAGCATCCCCTTTTTTTACAAATCCTTTTTCTTTTAGTAATTTACCGGAATATTGGATGAGTTCATCGGTAGTGGAATGAGCTTTCACCAATACAGGAGTAATCCCCCAAATCAGGGACAGTTGAAAGCAGACTTTCGGAATAGTGCAAAGAGCAAAAATTCTTGCCTTTGGCCTATACTGTGCCATTTTCATTGCCGTAAGACCTGTCTCAGTCATGATCACGATACTATTTATGGCAAGGTCGTTGGCTAATATCATGGCAGCATGACATATTGAGCCGCGGGTATCCTGCAGCTGGCGGCTGTCATGGCGAATATACCGGTTAAAATTTTGAATATCTAAATCTGCATCAATGGTCTGAGAAATTTTTGCCATGAGTTTTAATGCACTTAATGGATGCTCCCCTACAGCTGTTTCTCCCGACAGCATCATCGCATCAGCACCGTCATAAATGGCATTGGCAATGTCATTCACTTCCGCCCGGGTTGGGTCAGGATTGGTAATCATAGACTCCAGCATTTGGGTGGCAATGATGACGGGTTTTCTCTTCTGCAGACATTCATTCACAATTTTCTTCTGCAGCACAGGGAGTTCCTGCAGGGGCATTTCCACCCCTAAATCACCCCGTGCCACTAAAATACCATCGAAAGAATTGATAATAGACCCCAAATTAATAATGGCTTCAGGTTTCTCAATCTTGGCGATGACAGGCAAGTCTACTTTTAGTGTATCCAAAATTGATTTTATTTCATTGTAATCATTGGCAGACCGAACAAAAGACATTGCCAGCCAATCAGCCCCTAAGCTTACAGCAGTGGCAATATCCTCCTTGTCCTTTTCAGTGACTGCTGGAAGCTCTAATTGAATACCGGGAAAGTTTACTCCTTTGCCATTTTGAATGAATCCGGAATTCAGCGCTTTCAACTGCAGAATCGTTTTATCTATGGAGGAAATTTCAAAAGTAACCCTTCCGTCATCCACTTTCACTAATCCGCCAGGTGATGGTTGTGTAAATTTCAATTCCAGATTTAAAGGGATATCACACTTTGAACTTCCTAAACTATATTCCTTACCCGATTCAATAACTAATTGTTCCTGTTGCAGGTTTCCAACTCTGATTTTGGGTCCGCATAAATCAAAGAGCAGCGCTACAGACTTCCCTGCATTGAAAGATTCTTCCCTGATGGTATTCACAACCCTGCCTAATTGGGACTTTTCCACCTTATGTGACATATTGATACGGGCAACATCCATCCCGGAATGAATTAGATTACAGATCATTTCCCGCTCAAATGAAGCAGGCCCCAAAGTGGCTATGATTTTCGTTTTTTTCATAAATATTTTAAAGCTAAAGAATCGGAGAAAGAAAAACCCCGCTCAATTTACATCAAGCGGGGTTTTCATTTTAAAACTAAAGTGATTATTTCATTAAAATCAGCTTCTGAATTTTACTCACTCCATTCGTATGTACAGAAAGGAAATAAATTCCACTGGCAAATGTATCTGCATTCCAATTCACAGAGTGATACCCTGGAAGATAGGATTGATTTGCAAGATTCTCCACGAGTCTTCCGGAGATATCATATACTGCAATATTCATCATACCCTCTTCACTGACTCCAAACTGAATGGAAGTCACAGGATTGAAAGGATTTGGATAGGCAGATATTAGCACAGACTCTGACGGAAGCATTTTTGCAGTAAGGGTCTGTGTGGATTGCAATGCCATTTCTTCCCATTTTGGTAATGTATCAACTACATAGTAGGTTTTTTCCGGATTATCCTTTTTTACAATCCTCAGAGTGAGGGCTGACTGACTATTACAATAGTCCATCGTTTCAGTACTACCATCATCTCCCATTGCCGGGATATCAGTAAAGATACCGTTCCATTTTCTTGCTCCCACCAAAGTATTTTCGTGATATGCCATTACCCAGTCCCCCATCTGAATGGGTTCCCCCTCTACCATGATATCTTCAATAAAGTAGAAAGCTTGACGTGTGGATTGGTGTAATTCTAATCCTTCAGGTGCTAATAAGGCAACTTCGTCTTCCTTTCGGGTACGACTCATGGTGGAAGTATCAAAACTAAAGGAGATATCCTGAGTAGTGATCATCCAATATCCCTTACCTCCGGATAGGGCAGACAAACTTCCCATCCAGCCGAGTATGGGATTATTATTGGCAGCTACTCCTTCTCCAATGATACCGGTAATAAAAGGCTCTACATCATCAGGTATAGCATCGGGAATAGCAACAGCCCCTTCAACAGGGAAAGAAATCAGATTTGCGCCACTATGGAGATTATATTCAATACCAGGATCTGTAGGAATAGCCCCTTCCAGGCAGAGCTGGTCAACGGCATCTACTTTAATCCAGTACCCTGAATTGGGTGAAATGGTATTCAGGCTGCCCATCCATCCCAGCACAGGATTATAATTAGCAGCCACTCCTTCGCCAATGACACCGCTGGCATTGCCTTCAACGGAGGACATCATATTCCCAATGGATGCATCCTCCAAAAGTGCGTGGAAACTCACCAGGTTTGCACCGGAGTGGAGATCAAGACAATAGTCAATACTATCAGAGCATTCTGCTTCATCACAGACTAAACTGCCGTCACCGCATTCATAATAACCAGGTCCGGCACAAATTCCGCATTCATCAATTTCAGCAGTTCCAAAGCAGTCACCGTTACAATCAATATCAGAGTCTGCTTCATGCCCGCTTTCGCCACCTGAGCATACATCACAGCTATCTAAAAAGGCATCACCAAAGCAATCGCCATTACAGTCCATATCGGCATTGTCGTTGGCAGCGTCAATATCGCAAACGCCACAGTCATCTTCATAAGCACTGCCTCCCAAAACGCCTGCACAATCCTGAATACAATCATTTTCCGGATCATCATCGCAGGTTCCACAATTATCTTCATAAGCAGAGCCGCCCCAAACACCATCACAATCCTGAATACAATCGTTATCGGGGTCATCGTCACAAACACCGCAGTTATCTTCTGAATTTGAACCATTGGGAACACCGGCACAGTCCATACAAGAAGTATCATCACCGCCACAGATTCCACATAAGTCTAAGGAATTTCCATCACAGTCACAGTCTCCTTCGGGAATATCAGAACAGCCACATTCATAAATATCACCAGGGCCTGCACAGACACCACAACTATCTGTATCATTAGTAGCACAGTCAGGCTCTTCATCATCGTCATTTGGTACAAAACCTTCTGGAGAATCACAGCTTACCAGCAAATCATCCGGGTCTCCCAGTTCATCCCCATCACTATCTCCATACCAGGTGGAAGCACCGGGGCCATTACAAATACCGCATTCATCTTCCTGCGCAGTGCCACCACAAACCCCCAGGCAGTCCACGGTAATAACACAGTTACCCAGGCAATCGAAATCTTGCTCAGGATAGGTACAGCTGCCATCATCAATGGTGGCATCAGGACTAAAGCTGCAGGATACAGGGTCGGTACAACCAGAGCAGCTGGAATTGTCACCACCACACACACCACACTCATCATTACTCATTGGGTCACCATTGTTTGTCCAGTTTCCATCACATCCCTGTTCACATGAGCTATCTCCTTCTGCAACACAGGCACCACAGGGATCTACCCAGGCTGTTCCACCGTCAACACCATTACAGTCTGTAGGACAAGCTTCCTCACCAGTATTGCCACCGACACAATTATTACATCCGTCCACAAAAGCATCGCCGCCTACAACACCGTTACAGTCCGTGCAGGAAGCATTATCTCCTCCACAGATCCCACAGTCATCATTTTCTGCACTGCCTCCGCAAATATTATTACAATCATATCCTCCGGCAGCAATACAATTTCCGTCACAATCAAATCCGTCATCAGGACCGTTTCCAGCACAAAGCCCACATTCATCTGTATTATTGGTAGCGCAGTTGGGTTCAGGATCATTGGCATTGGGTACATACCCCTCAGGTACAGTATCAGAGCAGAAGGGTACGCCATTGCCTGCTCCCAGATTATCGCCATCAGCATCAATATACCAGTCAATCATTCCGGGACCGCTACACAGACCACATTCGTCAAGAGTAAATCCAGCCTCATTCCCCGTGTTACCGCCCACACATTCACCACAGTCATCTAAATAGGCAAATCCTCCTAAATCACCATTACAGTCATCAATGAGGATACAGGTGGCAAAAATACCAAAACTGGTCACATCAGCAGTGCAAACACCACCATTACAGGAAGCCCCTTCCACAACTGTCCACTCTGTATCATGGGCATCTTCCAGGTAACAGAGGTATTCATCAGATCGGGATGATCTGCCGTAAGATACAGTAATTTCCACAGGTTCTTCGAATTCAATATCGAAGGGTGTGAAGGCAACCATTTCATCCACTTCAAATCCGGTAGCATTATCAACTTCTTCAGGTAATTCTTCAGCTACTTCTCCCACAGCAATATTTTCGGACTCTGTGAGTGCCCCGGCAGGAATATCTACTCCTGCATCCACCTCTTCACTGGCTACGGTACCGCCATCAATGCCCACAAAAACTGAACAGCCACCAAGGGTTACATTTACAGCATCATACCCAGGTGCAGATACGGCAGCTGAAGCCAGACAGAATTCACTGCCACCATCGCTAAATGAGAGAACAGTCAGGAGACCGGAGCCATCTTCCAGTTCTCCGGTAGCAGTAAAGGTATCTGCTGTAAGATTGACTAAAAGGTCATTTTCTTCAACAGCACCACCACCGGCACCTGTTATAACAGCACCACTAATCTGGAAGGTTATATTATTAAAATCCTTATCCGAACTGCCAAATACTTCAATCGTACCCTCTGTGGCATCAATACTGCCAAACCAGAGTCCTACTTCAGGAGGATAATCGCAATCTCCATTAGAGTGTGTTGCAGTTGCATCATAATTGAGGGCTGTAGAGTCCATACAGCCATACACAGGATATTCACAGCTTCCGTCAGATAGAGTTGCAGTTGGATCAAAGTTAATAGCATAGCTGTCTATACACCCCGCACAGGTGGAGTTATCGCCACCGCAGACACCGCAGTCATCGTCTTCTAAAGTTGAACCGCAAGTATTGTCACAACCGGAAGGTCCCGGCTCAAAACA
>CAZKEL010000061.1:0-11862 GCA_964551815.1 uncultured bacterium | reverse complement strand
GATTTATTACTAAGAGAATCTGTATTGGTTGGAATCTGTTTATCACCTTTTGAAAACCAATCCATTGTAATTTTTCTAACAAAGGTTGTTAATATCAATATGGTTATTGCGTAGGTAAAAATAATCGTTTTTGCTGATGCATCATAATAAACGGGAATTGCAGTAATTATTGAAGCTATCCCAAACCACATAATAATGAAATTTGGAGTAAAAATTTCTAATCCAATTAATAATATTCCAATTGAAACATAAACCCACCATAAATTTTCAAACACGATAGTTTCTCCTTATGAATATGGTATTTATTGAAAAAAAATTTTGAATGCGGGACGCATAACAAGGATTTAGCTGGCGATTTCCCCTGAGGGATAGTCAGTTAAGAGGTGAGCATAGAAAAATTGATAATGAAACAAATACATATAAACGAAATTCAGGGTTTCAAAATAGGAGGAATTTTTTACGCGAAGCAAGAAAAATTGTTTCAGCCATTAGCGGTTAGCTGTAAAATTATTCCGTATCCAGAAAAATAATGGATTGAGACTCTTCGTTCCTCAGAGTGACAGGGGTTTGATGGGGTTGATTGGTCAATAGTCACTTGCCTGCCTGCCGTCCAACTACACTAAAGTTACGATGGATAAATAGCCTAGGCGTAGATGGGCTTGCCCTTCGTAGTGCTAACGTAGATGGGTCATTCGTCATTGGTCAATAGTTAATCATAATGACTTGTACATCGTATTTCAATACAGATGTAAGTGTAGATTGATTCGACATTCATCACTTGTCAATCGTAGTGTTAACGTAGATTGATTCAACATTCCATTATCACCTCACCATTCGCTTTGCTCATTACGAGGTGCAAGCCCTGTTCCCTGGCCTGCTTACTTTTTCCATACTCCTTAAGCTTCGTAATTTTTCCCCAATTTCTACCCCACAATTAAAGGAATAATCGGTGAAATCAGTTTACTTTTTCGGAGATGGTAAGGCAGACGGTTCTGCAAAGGACAAAAACCTCTTAGGCGGCAAGGGAGCTAACCTGGCAGAAATGACAATTTTGGGTATCCCAGTTCCGCCTGGTTTTACCATTACCACCACAGTCTGCACTGAATTTATGCAGACCTCCAACTATCCCTCAACTTTAGAACCGGAGGTTAAAACTAACCTGCATGCAGTAGAAAAAATTATGGGGCAAAGATTCGGTGACGCAGACAATCCTCTGCTGTTGTCTGTTCGTTCCGGTGCCCGCCAGTCTATGCCGGGGATGATGGAAACGGTGCTAAATATCGGCCTTACATCCAATACCATTCCCGGGCTTATCAAACAATCCAACGATGAGCGCTTTGTGTACGATGCCTACCGTCGTCTGATTACCATGTATGCTGACGTAGTGATGGAAAAAGCCGCCGGCATTGAGCCAAAGCCGGGAGAGGGTATCCGTGAGAAATTAGACCATCAATTTGACTCCGTTAAAAAGAAGAAGGGGGTTACTTTTGACACAGATCTCTCTGCAGCATCTCTCAAAGTTATTTGCGAAGATTTTAAAAATATTGTGGTTGATACTATAGGAAAGCCTTTCCCGGATGATGCTAAGGAGCAGCTCTGGGGTGGTATCAATGCTGTTTTTTCCTCTTGGAATGGAAAACGGGCAGTGCATTATCGGAACATTGAAAACATTCCTCATGACTGGGGAACGGCAGTGAATGTACAGGCCATGGTGTTTGGTAATATGGGAGACAACTGTGCCACCGGCGTTGCATTCACCCGTAATCCTGCCAATGGAGAAAATACATTTTATGGGGAATGGCTCCCCAATGCTCAGGGAGAAGATGTCGTTGCAGGACTCCGCACCCCAAACCCATTAAATGAAAACAGCCGTAGTGATGAAGCAAACACTCTGCCCACATTAGATAGTATCATGCCGGAAATGGTTACAGAATTAGTCCAAATAAGAGCGCGTCTGGAAAACCATTACAAAGATATGCAGGATATAGAATTCACCATTCAACATGGCAGGTTATGGATGCTGCAGACACGAACAGGAAAACGCAATGGGCCAGCTGCAGTACGTATGGCAGTTGAAATGGTAGAAGAAAATCTCATTGATGAAAAAACTGCCCTTTTGCGCGTAAGTCCTCAGCAGTTAGATGAAATTATGCATCCCGCATTGGATGCAGATATTGAAAAATTAACTCCGGTACTGACGAAGGGTCTGCCGGCAGGTCCTGGCGGTGCATTTGGTCAAATTGTTTTTTCTGCTGATGATGCAGAAACATGGCATAAAGAAGGACGGAAAGTGATTTTGGTGCGCAATGAAACTTCTCCGGAAGATGTGCATGGTATGTTTGCTTCTGCAGCTATTCTCACTGCCCGGGGTGGAATGACTTCTCATGCTGCTCTGGTAGCTCGTGGTTGGGGAAAATGCTGCGTAGTGGGCTGCTCTGAATTAAATATTTCCTCTCATGATAAATCACTTTCCATCAACGGAACAACCTTGATGGAGGGCGATTGGCTCACCTTAAACGGCAGTAATGGAAATGTCTATTCAGGACAGATTCCTTTAAAAGCAGTGGATTTGAAATCAAACATTTGGTTTCAAAAATTAATGGTAATGGCAGACAGTCACCGAAAATTAGGGGTACGTACTAATGCGGACAGTCCTAAAGATGCACAGCAAGCCCGGAATTTTGGCGCTGAAGGGATAGGGCTTTGCCGGACAGAACATATGTTTTTTGAACCGGATCGTATCATGGCAATGCGGGAAATGATTATTGCAAATAACAAAGAGGAACGCAGACAGGCTGTGATGAAATTGCTTTCCCATCAACAAAAAGACTTTTACGGAATTCTGAAAGCCATGGCGCCTCATCCTGTCACCATTCGCCTTCTTGATCCGCCTTTGCATGAGTTTCTTCCCCAGGAAGACGAACAAATATCCGAATTGGCTGATTCCCTGAATGTATCTCTTGATGATCTGAATAACCGCATCGAAAGTCTGCATGAATTGAACCCTATGTTAGGCCACAGGGGCTGCAGATTGGGAATTTCCTTCCCGGAAATTACAGAAATGCAGGCGGAGGCCATTTTCACTGCAACTGCAAAACTGATTCAGGAAGGAATAAAACCCTTCCCTGAAATTATGATTCCATTGGTAGGCACTGTGAATGAATTCTCTCACCAGAAAGCAATTGTTGATGCCGTTGCTGAGAACATACAGAAAAATTTAAAAATTGAAATACCCTATTTGGTGGGGACTATGATTGAACTTCCCCGTGCCTGCATCACTGCAGCAGACATTGGAAAAGAAGCACAATTTTTCTCTTTTGGAACCAATGATCTCACCCAAACGGTTTTTGGTTTCTCACGGGATGATATTGGCAGTTTCCTCCCTGATTATTTAGAAGGAAATATACTGAAAGGTGATCCTTTTCAGTCTATAGATGTGGAAGGAGTGGGCAGGCTGGTTCAGCTTGGTGTGACCCAGGGAAGATCAGTGAACCCCTCCCTGAAAATTGGTATTTGTGGTGAGCATGGAGGTGATCCTGCCTCCATACAATTTTTTAAAAATGCAGGCTTAAATTATGTAAGTTGTTCTCCTTTCCGGGTTCCCATTGCACGGTTGGCTGCTGCCCATGCAGAGCTGAATTAAGGGCAGCCGGAGGTGTCCTGTTCTCCCATATACTCTTCTACACAGGCAGGGTAGGGTGGACAAATTTTATTTCCTGAAATATTAATTTCCGACATATTTTCAAAAATGGAGCAGATACTTTCAGGGATATCCGTTAAATCATTTACTCCCAGATAGAGGAAGTCTAAGCGCATATTCTGCCATTTCTGCACCCCAATCTCAAGGGGTAATCTTCCATTGAGACTATTATTTTTTTCAATGAAGTCCTTCAAAACGGTAATGTCTTTTTCCCCATAACATTTCTCATTGATTTCTGTGTATCCGTAAGGGCAGAATTGATGCTCACAATTTTCAGTGTTCTGACTACCAATATATTGGAAGCACTCAAGATAGGGCGGGCAGAGTTTATTATTGGCAAGCTCAATCCCCTTCAGGGTTGGAACTAATTCACAAAGACTTTCCGGAAGAGTTTCCAACTGATTATCGTTCAGGTAGAGGTATTGCAATTTATCTAAACTTGATATGGATGTGGGTAGAGTGGATATTTCCAAATGGTTTAAATACAGCATCTGCAAGCGGTTATTTTTCCAAACCTGATGCCCCAACAATAAAGGGTGGTAGGTAGAAAGATGTTCATTTTCACGGGTAATATCAATAAGTGCCTGCAGGTCATTATAAAAGTAACAATGATTATCAAAAGCTACATGATTCGGTGGACAAGTGAGGGTATTACAGTGCTTTGTTTCCTGGTAGCCAACAGAATAGTATTCACCGCAGGAAGGATAGGGCGGACAGATTTTGTTGTTGGAAATATCCAAAATCTCAGCATCCGTCAAAATGCAGAAATTTTGCGGAAGTAACTCTAATTGCAAACCGTTTAAAATGAGTTTTTTCAATTTCCCGTTCTGCCACTTTTGCACACCAGTATTCAGGACTTCCATAGAATGCAGTGACGCATTTAAAGTGATGAGGTTTTGAATCACCTGCAAATGTTCAGTGAAATAACATTCTTCTTCAATTTTAGTAAATTCCTCCGGACAATTTGTATTATCACAGGCTTCTCTCTTCTGATTCCCTATATAATCAATACAAACAGGATAGGGCGGACAAATGGTATTTCCCCTAAGATCATATTCCTGCAGCTGCGGGAGGATTCTGCAGAATTCTGCAGGAAGATAGCTAATATCAAGACTGGATATATCCAGGGAGTTAAGACGCATATTTTCCCAGCGTTGTTTTCCCAAATTCAAGGGTTCCGTTCCCGACAAGACACTGTTATTGTCAATTATACTTTGCAATACTTCAATATCAGATTCCATTCCTTCTCCATCTAAATCTGGTCTGAATTGAATGGGGGGTGTTAACTCCCAACTGGTGAGAGTGCTGTCAATTTCAAATGTTTCTGTCCTTTCAGGAAAGGAACAATCAGAGAGATCCTGCCTGCTTAAATATTCAATACAGGCTGGATAGGGTGGACAAATTTGGTTATAGGAAAAATCCACAAATTCCAATTCAGGAATGAGATTACAAATTGCATGGGGAAGTGTAATGAGTCCATGGCTTACCAAATTTAAGTGGGTGAGTTTTCCGTTTTTCCACAATAGATTTCCCACTTCTTTGCCCAGCTGCAGGGGTTGAACCTCAGCCAGCGCGGGATTAACCTTAATGATTTCCCGCAGGGATTGAATATGGTCTGATAAGTAACAGTCTCCTTCAATGTCTGTAAAGTTCTGCGGACAGGTAAATTCTTCACAATTATTAACATCCTGATCTCCTAAATAATCGAAACAATAAGGGTAGGGCGGACAAATGTTATTATGAGACAGATCTATCTGGGTATGATAAGGGTAAATATCACAGAGACCTTCCGGAAGGATATGAACATTGTTTCTGCTCAAATCAAGATGAATAAGATTTTTCAGGTATCCAATGCTGTCGGGAATAGAATCAATTTGATGATTGCTGAGATACAGAGATAAGAGTTTACCGTCTTTCCATTCTTGAAATCCTATTTCTTCAGGCTTCTGATTCTGAAGAGATTGGTTTGCATCAACAAAATCCTGCAGCACATCATAATGTGCTTTGAAATAACAGGCATCCTCATACTCCAGAAAACCGGCGGGGCAGTCCGCTCTCAGGAAAAAAGGCAGCATACAAAAAAGGAGAAAGGGTCTTTTCATTGCCATAAAATATCCTGTAATTTACATGGATTAACAAAGAGATTGGAAAAATTAGAAAGCAGGGTAAAAAGTAATTGTAACAAAATATTACAAATGTGATTTACTCCGAGGATTATATTGGATATGTTTTTTAACTTCTTTTCTCAATATTGGAGGAAAATCTAAATGAAACGACAAATAACTACGGCTATAATGGGATTAATCTTATCTGCTTCCCTCATAATTGCAGATAATTATACCCCAGAGCAGAAAGCGGAATTGGGACAGAAAGCACTACATGAAATGATGCAGAAGATCTTTTCCGAATCCATGAAAGTAAAACGGGCATTTCTTGCAGAAGGTACCCGTGAACTCCCTCTCTCTAATTTTGCCACTACGGCACCTCGATCCGAATTTATAGTGAATGCAGATGTCTCTGCTGAACTGCAGGCAGGAACGGAATCTGCAACGGTGTATGTATCCACAGATGGGCAGTCAACCTGGCAATCTGCACCTGCAAATCTTATCGGAACCTTGGGCTATGAAACCACTTGGGGTGGAACTATAAGTACAAATGACGGAAACTCTGCCTACTCCTATTTATCAGGATTGGTTAATTCAGAAGCCTTGGGCGAATCATACGGAACTATTATTGTATCTGGCACTCCCCATAATGAAAACGGAAATTGGCCACCAAGCAGTAATTTGTATGCGCATATGGTTGATGAACCATCCGGCGATGCCTCTTCCAGTTACGATATTACTGCAGTTCGAGGAACTTATAAAGGTAGTTCTGCCACAGATGCTGACGGTAACCCCTACACAGATGTGGAAAGGTTTTATTTAAGTCTTACCCTGAACGGCTCCTGCTGTGATGAAGGGGGACTTTTCGGCCCTTGGTATTTGTATGGCGTTGGAATAGTGAATCCTGAATCTGAAGAAGCAGTCGCCTATGCCATTGGATATGGTGATGGCGGCTTTGGTCAGCTCACACCCGGCGTTTTGAAACTTACCGGTGATTTAGCTACAGGTGACCTGGATGGATTTGACTATCTCACAACCAACATATCTTACTCAACCAGCGGCAATAATATGCAGGCTACCACTCTCATGAGTTATATTTCAGATGACAGCCAATGGGGAACCTGGCCAAACTCTTATAATGGATTTATTGTTTTAGGCGTAACGGTTGAAGCTTCACTATCCGGTACCAGTGTGGAATCAAATATTTTAGATCAGACAAATCCCGGTTTAATGATTTGTACCACCACTTCACAAGATGGTAATATTGCACTTTCTCTCAGTAACCCAGCCTTTGATGCTGAATCAAATACACTGAGTGTAAATTATTTAGACGGAGACGGTAACCTGCCCTGGTTCAGGTCAGCACAAATCTGCTACCCCAACGGTGGTAACTGTTTTCATGAGATGGAAATGATTCCCAGCGGTCATACCTATGAGGCGGGTGTAACTTACAGTGCATCCTTTACCTCTGCAGAAGTTCCTGATGGAGATTATGATGCCAAATTCTGGTTTGCAGATGATGATATCGAAGCCTATCCTGACCCTCAAATTACTCTGCCTGTCTCTGTTGGCGGTGGAGGCGGTTCCTGTGAACCTGCTGGAGATTTAAACGGAGACGGTTTAGCAAATGTTCTGGATGTGGTACTCCTGGTAAATATGGTGTTGGCAGCAGCAGATGCTGAGGGCTGTAATGATATTAATGGTGACGGAACCCTCAATGTTCTTGATGTTGTGCTCTTGGTGAATATCGTTTTAGGAAATTAATCTCAGACTATACTCAATTGGAAAAGCCCTGTCAGAAATGGCAGGGCTTTTTTTTCACAATTCTAATTTTAACTCAACCAATGGGAGGTGATTTTTGGATGCGGTGTTTACGCATTATGGTTCGGAACTCCTTACAGTAATTACTATTACCTTTCTGGCAGTTATTTCACCGGGGCCTGATTTTGCGGTGGTTACCAGAAACAGTTTAGTTTATTCAAGACGATGCGGGATATGGACCTCCTTTGGCATTGCAATAGCAAACTGGATTCATGTTTTTTATACCTTAGCCGGTTTAGGATTCATCATTTCAAAATCAATTCTGCTGTATTCCTCTATAAAATATATCGGCGCTGCCTATCTTATTTATCTCGGTTTTTCCAGCCTAAGAAATAATACTGGAATAAAAGTAGAATCTGGATATGGAATAAAAAATAGGTTGAGCGATTTTGCCTCCTTCAAAACAGGATTTATCACCAATGCATTAAACCCTAAAGCTACCGTTTTTTATGTTAGTGTTTTCGCACAATTGGTGAGTCCCGGAACTCCAATTATTATTCAAATATTATATGGTACCATAGTATCACTTATTTGTTTAATTTGGTTTACATTGGTAGCCATTTTTTTTAATCACCAAAAAGTCAAAAACCAATTTATTAAAGCACAGAGACCTATTGAAAAAATTATGGGGATTATTCTGGTGGGATTTGGAGTTAAAGTTGCCTTTTCTTCCTTAGACTAAATTCGTATTTTTCAAATTTCCTTTAGAAAATTCAAACCCCTCCTTTTGGAGGGGTTTGGTTATTGTTTCCAGTCTTGCTTTTCAATGATTAGAAGGAGGAGGCTATCGAGTGGAGTAATTCTACCCTCATTCCTGACTGAAAACTATTATCCGGAAAGTAAACCAAGGTAAATTTGGTCACTTGTCTTTACTTTCCAATAGTGAAATATAGGCCCTCCGGCAAACCAATCTTACCTATACAAATACTATACAACTATTTAAATGGTATTTATAAAAGCAATAAGATTATCCTGGGAATTTAAATTACATTTCTTCCGCAGTCTATAGCGGTAAATCTCGATGGTTGAAGGCAGAACATTCATTAGGCTTGCAATGTCCTTAGAACGCAATCGTAATTTTAAAAGTGCGGCGAGGATAATTTCTGTATTGCTTAATTTGGGATGTTTTTCCTGAAGATTATTAAAGAATTCATTATATACATCATTAAAGCGCATCTCAAATTCCTTCCAATTGATTGTGCTGCCTGCGTCAATGCTTTCATTCCTTCTTGATGAAGAATGGCTTTCCCCCTTGAGACTTTTCAATTCGTTATTAATATTTATGGCCTTCAGTAGATAGGTAGTGAGTTCTTTCTGTTTTTGTTCCAGTTCATGTTGAAGTTCTACATTTTTTTCTTCTAAGTCCTTTACATTCAGCTGCGTGGTTAACTCCTCAATAGATTTTTCTTTTTCTGCAAGTTTTTCAAGATATAAGGCATTTGCAATTTCATCTTTCAGGGTAGCATATTTTTTAAGATTCTCATAGGCCTCCTTAAAATTATTTTGCTTAAAATTCCACTCTGACAAAAACTGATAACAATCTCTTTCTGCATCTTTAATTTTTAACTTTTGACTGAGGAGAATTCCTTCAGATATAAATTCATTTCCCTGTTTTACCTTTCCTAAATAAAAATATAACCGCCCCATTCCGGTTAATAGCTCCACGCGGATTTTAGGGTCTGACTCCTGCTCCGTATATTTTAAACCTTTTTTAAAATTATATTCCGCTTTTTCATATTCCTCTAAATCAGTATATATATTCCCCAATGAATTCAGCGCATAAGCCGAAATTCGAATTTCTTCTGGTGCCCCCTTTATTTCTCTCAGTGCTTTCTTCAGAAATTGAATCGCCTTCTTTTCATTTTTCAATCGGTTATAACAAATGCCTATATTCAAATATCCACGGGCTATCTCCATTTGGCTGCTCTTTACCTCTTTAAAGGAAATGGATTTTATGAAATATTCGATAGCTTTCTCATTGCTTCCGATAACATTATATAAAGAGCCCAAATTGGAATAGGCAGCAGAGATGATCTTTTTATTTTTTATTTTTCCAACCATCTGCAAAATATTGGAATAATATTGAATAGCCTCAGCATGTTTTTCTTCCTCATAGGCGATTAAACCTTTTTGCAGATTATGAATACCAAATCTTTCCGGATCAGTTGAAATCTTGAATTTTTTTGACATAGTGTCAACAGCCCGCTTTGCCCCCGGAATATCAAGTTCAACATAATGTGCCCAGAATATTAAATTGTAAGCCTTGAAAACCTGATTCTCATCCTCTAATTCCGAATAGTTTTCTATAATTTCATTCAATTGGATCAGGGTTCCCTTAGGATCAGAATATACTGTCGTCTCTGCTTCTTTTAATTTCTGCCGAAAATAGTGCTTATCTTTTTTCATGGATTATTTTGGAATAAATCTCCATTAAAATTTACTGAACCATTATTGAATATTTACAGGAATGGATACATTAGAAGATTGTTAGCTTATTCCCCTAAATTTTCCCATGCTTAAAATGATTAATTTAGTTAACGGACATATCATCACCCAGGATAAGTCCTGTCCTTCAGCCGAGTCTGTCTCCATCGTCAATGGTAAAATCAGCGGAGTCAATGCCGTAGATCAAAATGCAAATTCCATTGATTTGCAGGGAGCGACGGTGATTCCCGGATTTACAGATGCACATTTCCACCTCACAAACCTGGGTAAGCAAATAGACACTCTACAGTTAAGAGACTGCTCCTCAGCTGAAGATGCAGCCGCCAAAGTGTTGAATAAAAGCCGGGAAATGAACAAAGAGGATTGGATTTTTGGCTTTGGCTGGGACCATAATAAATGGGAGAATCCACAATTTCCCCATAAAGGAGTCCTTAATGATTTACCCATTTCTCAACCGGTGATGCTTACCCGCATAGACGGACATTCCTGCTGGGTAAACCAAAAAGCCCTACAGCTTTCAGGGTTGGACATTGCCGGCGACCCCCCAGATGGCGGAGATATTATTAACCACTGCATCCTCATTGATAATGCTATGGATCCTGTTCAATTTGTCATTCCCAAACCGGATGAAGTATTAGTAGAAAAATGGATCAAACTTGCTTTTGATATTATTATTCCCCGGGGAATTACCAATATTCACGATGCCTGGCAAGACCCAACGGTAGTAAAAGTACTCAGGAAAATGGCTGAAGAAGACCGGCTTCCCATTCGTATTTATGGTATGCTGGGAAGCAGCCATAAAAAATTGTTGAATCAATATTTAAAAGCAGGTAATCAACAATGTGGAAAATATACGCTTCGTTCAGTTAAGGCATTTATTGATGGTGCTCTTGGCAGCCGCGGGGCAGCGTTGTTAGAACCCTATTCTGATGACGCTAATAATTGCGGGTTGATTTTAATTTCTCATGAAAATTTTTGTGAATTGGCACAACGCTGCCGGGATGCAGGCTTTCAGCTCTGCACCCACGCCATTGGTGACAGTGGCAACCGCATGGTGCTGGAGGTCTATTCTGAAGCAACCCAAGGTATGAATAACCACCGCTGGAGGATTGAACATGCCCAAATGGTCTGTGATGAAGATATTCTTCGATTCGCTGAAAATGGAATAGTCCCCTCCATGCAGCCTACCCATTGCACCAGTGATATGCCTTGGCTGCATAACCGTATTGGAGAAAATCGGCTGCATCGTATTTCCCGATGGCAGTCCTTTATTGATGCTGGTTGTAAAATTCCCGGTGGGTCAGATTGCCCCATTGAAGAAGGGAATCCCCTATTTGAATATTATGCTGCTGTTACCAGGCAGGACCATCAAGGAGTACCTGAAACGGGCTGGCAGAACCAGGAGAGAATAAGCAGGGAAAATGCACTGAAAATGTTTACTACCTGGGCAGCTTATGGAGAATTCGCAGAACATCGCAGAGGAAGAATCCGTCCCGGTTTTGATGCGGACTTAACAATTCTTTCTAAGGATATTACCACCTGTAGTCCTGCAGATATATTAACCATTGAAGTATTAGGAAATTTGGTTGCGGGAGAGTTTGTCTATAATAAATTAGGGCCTGCTGATGGGATTAGTGCTTAACCTCCACAGGATGATTAACTGTCCAATTTATAAAAGCAACCCTCTTGGCTCCCTTTAACCTTTAGCGTGATTTAATATAATAAAGGGCAGCAAAAATCAGATTTAAAATGAGACTGCCAAAATGTACATCTCCAGAAGTAGCTCCAGAA
>CAZKEL010000060.1:0-12271 GCA_964551815.1 uncultured bacterium | reverse complement strand
ATTTTGACTTTAATTTATCACAAGGTGGGGATAAGGTCTGTAAATTTGACGGGAATTTATGGAATTACAATTGGTTGGACTTTTCCATCCTGTTTAAATTTAAGACTTGAATAGAATAAAAAATTACCAATTAGACAGGAAACAGCATGGATAAAGCACAGCTGACTATTGACGGAAAAACCCTTGATCTGCCCATCATAACGGGAACGGAAAATGAAAAGGGAATTGATGTCACCCAACTCCGTCCCGCCACCAATTTAATTACCTATGACCCCTCTTATGGGAACACAGGCTCTTGCATGAGTGACATCACTTACATAAATGGTGAAGAGGGTATTCTCCGCTATCGGGGATATCCAATTGAGCAGTTAGCTGAAAATTCCAGTTTTGTTGAGGTGATCTACCTTCTACTTTATGGTGAACTGCCCAATAAAGAGGAATACGATACCTTTAATAAAGACCTCACCTATCATACGCTCATCCATGAGGATATGAAACGGTTTTTTGACGGATACCCTATGAATGCCCATCCCATGGGAGTACTGGCTTCCACCGTTGCGGCACTTTCCACCTTTTATCCCGCCAGAGTGGATGGTGATATTGAATTGAATATCATTCGCATATTAGCTAAAGTAAAAACTTTAGCTGCCTTTGCTTATAAAAAATCTATAGGCCAGCCACTTATTTACCCGAAGAATGAATTAGGTTATGAAGAAAATTTTCTTCACATGATGTTTGCCGTTCCCTCAGAGGAATATACGATTGACCCTGTAATGGCTGAAGCACTGCGACTGCTGCTCATTCTTCATGCTGATCATGAACAGAACTGTTCCACTTCAACGGTTCGTATGGTTGGCAGCAGCCGGGCAAATCTGTTTATTTCAATTGCTGCCGGTATCGGAGCTCTCTGGGGTGCTCTACATGGCGGTGCAAATCAACGCGTTATTGAAATGCTGCGGATGATTCATTCCGATGGAGATAACTATCAGAAATATGTTGACTTGGCCAAGGATAAAAATTCAAATTTTAAATTGATGGGATTTGGACACCGGGTGTATAAAAATTTTGACCCCCGTGCAAAAATTCTAAAGCGTTCTGCAGATGTACTCCTCAATAAAATGGGAATTAATGATCCATTATTAAATATTGCTCAAGAACTTGAAAAGGTGGCTCTGAAAGATGAATTTTTCGTAGCACGGAATTTATATCCTAATGTGGATTTTTACTCAGGTATTATTTACCGGGCATTGGGAATTCCAACGAAAATGTTTACAGTAATGTTTGCCCTGGGCAGACTTCCCGGCTGGATTGCCCAATGGAAAGAAATGCGCAATGCAGAAGTACCCAGAATTTATAGACCCAGACAAATTTACACAGGCGCAACCAAACGGGATTTTGTCCCAATGAAAAAGCGCTAATCATTTCTCTACAAAAAACTATTTAAGGAAATACTCCATGGCTCGTAAAAAAATTGCCCTTATTGGCGGAGGTCAGATTGGCGGAAATCTGGCATTATTAGCAACCCAGAAAGAATTAGGAGATGTGGTCATATATGACATCCCTCAGGCTGAGGGCATGACAAAGGGGAAAGCCCTGGATATCATGCAGCTTCGCCCTCACGATGGCTATGATGCAGCCCTGAAAGGCAGCAGTAATCCTGAAGATTTAAAAGATGCAGATGTAGTTATTATAACTGCAGGAATTCCCCGCAAACCAGGAATGAATCGTGAAGATTTGCTGGAAATCAATATCAAAATAATAACCGATGTTGCCCAAAATGTAAAAACATATGCTCCAGATGCCTTCGTCATTGTAGTTTCTAACCCGCTGGACGCCATTGTCTATTCCTTTTATAAAGCCTCCGGATTTACAAAAAATAAAGTGGTGGGAATGGCCGGCGCTTTAGATAGTGGCAGATTCCGTACTTTCCTTGCTATGGATACAGGATACTCAGCACAGGATGTACATTGCATGGTGCTGGGCGGTCATGGGGATACGATGGTTCCTATCACCAGATTGGCTACTATCGGTGGAATTCCTGCGGAGGAATTAATACCCAAGGAAAGATTAGACGCCATTGTGGAAAGAGTACGGTTCGCCGGCGGTGAGATCGTAAAACTTTTTGGAAATGGGTCTGCTTATTATGCTCCTGCAGCTTCAGCTATTGAAATGGCTGAGGCATACCTTCAAGATAAGAAACGGGTGATCCCCTCTGCTGCTCTCTGTGAAGGTGAATTCGGCATTGACGGATATTTCATCGGCGTTCCTGCTGTTATTGGTTCCGGTGGAATCGAAAAAATTTTGGAATTTAAACTCCTCCCTGAAGAACAAGAAATGCTGAATAACACTTTGGAAGCAGTAAAAAAGACCGTCTTAGAAACTAAACTATAATCCTCTTATATCCTTGAATCCTGAACTTCAGGAAAAACTACTCAATTTTTCGTTGCAAACAGCCCGGGAAGCCGGCAGGATTCTCATGTCTCATTATGGGAATCTTAACAAAGTAGAACAAAAGTCTTCTGCCATAGATTTAGTTACGGCGGCAGATCTGGCTTCTGAAAAGTTTATCATAAAAGAAATTCAGAGTTACTATCCTTGTCATGATATCATGACAGAAGAAACCCCGGTTAACAGTCTGAATGCTGACTTTTTATGGGTTATTGATCCTTTAGATGGTACCACGAATTTTGTACATCAGCTTCCAATCTTTGCAGTATCCATGGGATTGCAATACAAAGGCCGGACTATTGTGGGAGTTGTCTATAATCCTGCAGTAGATAAGCTCTACCATGCTGTTGAAAAACAGGGAGCATTCCTTAATGGCGAGTCTATCACACCATCTTCAACTAATACTTTAAGTGATAGTTTGTTAGTTACAGGATTTCCATACACTCATGATGATGATTGGCATCATGGATTCACCTTATTTAAAGATATCTACAGCAAAACAAGGGGGGTCCGCAGATTAGGGGCTGCTGCCCTGGATTTCTGCTTTACCGCTATGGGCAGGTTTGATGGATATTGGGAGTTTGGACTCAAGCCATGGGATATCTGTGCCGGTGTTTTAATTCTGCAGGAAGCTGGTGGTAAAGTCACGGACTGGGACGGCTCACAATTTCCATTTTCCGGTGAACGCATTTTGGCAACCAATGGATATATTCATGGTGAATTAGAGGTACTTTTGTCTCAGCCTAAAACTTAATTCTTATCCACCTCTTTCACTATTTTTTCACATAAGGATAATGGGAAGCCCGTTCTTTTGCGGACTTCTTTAACAGTTGCTGATTTTATTTCATCTACAGAGGTAAAGGAATTCCATAATTTCCGGGTGCGTTTCTCCCCCATTCCTTTTATATCTGCAAAAAATGACTTGGTCATATCCTTATCTCTGGTGCTTCGGTGAAAGGATATAGCAAATCTGTGTACTTCATCCCGAATTGCACGCAGTAAATGCAGCCCTGGTGATGTTTTAGAAATATTCTGTGCTTCCTTCATTCCTGGTTTAAACACTTCCTCCAGTCTTTTTGCTAAACCAATTACCTGGAGATACCCTAACCCCAATGCATCCAATGCAGATTTAGCTGCCGATAACTGACCTTTACCTCCATCTATTAAAATAAGATCGGGTAAAGGATTCTTTTCCTTTAACTGACGACTGTAACGCCGGTTGACTACCTCACGCATGGAGGCAAAATCATCAATACCTTCTACCGATTTAATGTGAAATTTTCGATACTCTGACTTTCTGGCTTTCCCATCTACAAAACTAACCATTCCAGCTACAGGGTTACTGCCTTGTAAATTAGAGTTATCAAAGGCTTCAATTCGCCTTGGTGGTACTTCCATTCCTAAATCTTCTTGAAGCTGTAATACAGGTTTGTTTAGTAATTCTTTCCTTTTTGCCTGTTTTAACTTCAACTCTCCCAACAGTAAATCTGCATTCCTTTTTGAAATATCCACTAATTTTCTTTTCTCACCTTTTAAAGGTACCAGAATTTTAATTTTTTTCTTACCTGAGTCTGAAAGCCAGGTTTCAATATTCATGAGGTCCGCAGGAGGGTTTTCCAATAATACTTCTTTGGGATAGTCCATGGTGGAAGAATAATATTGCAGCAGAAACTGTTCTATATTTTTTGTTTCAGCTTCAGCATCGTGAAGCTTTAATATAAATTTTTCTCTACCCATTAAATGTCCGTTTCGAATGCGCATCACCAGACCAATCCCCATGCGGTTTTCAGCAGAGACAGCAATCACATCCCTGTCCATAAAATCCTGACTAATTTTCTTTTGCTTTTTCATGAACTGAGTAACAGCATGAATCTGGTCACGATAATGGGCAGCTTCTTCAAATTGGAGGGCAGTTGAGGCTCTTTCCATTTCCTGTAATAAATGCCGTTGAATATCTTTATTTCTCCCTTTTAAAAACTGTATAATTTGTTGAATCATTTTGGAATAATCCTCCTGAGATACTAATCCTTCACAAGGGCCCTCACAGCGTTTTATATGGTAGTCCAGGCACACCTTTAATTTCCCTTCTTCAATAGTACTATCATCAATAAAATAGGTACAGGTGCGCAGTGGAAAGATTTTATGCAGCACCCGTAAGATTTCCCGTAGATAACCTGCATCCGTGAAAGGACCAAAATAGTTGTGATCATCCTTAGTGAGATTTTTCTGGCGGATTATTTCAACTCTGGGAAAAGGTTCATTGGTAATACGGATATAAGGAAAGGTTTTATCATCCTTTAAGAATACATTATAGCGGGGTTTATGTTCTTTAATTAGATTGGCTTCCGTCAATAATGCTTCCACTTCGGAGCGAACGACTATCCACTCCAGATCAGTAATCTGTTTCACTAATACCTGGGTTTTAGCATCCTTACTTTCCAGATTGGTGAAGTAGGAACGAACTCGGTTTCTCAACACTTTTGCCTTACCAATGTAGATGATATTTCCTTCGCTATCACGAAAAAAGTATACACCGGGGGACTTAGGCAGCTGCGTCAGTTTCTGTTTCAGTTCTATCAATTACAATCCCAGCATTTTCAGGGTGAGAAAAACTCCAATGGAAGGCAGAAGCATGACCCAAATGGACGGTTTCGGACGATAGTATATAAAATGAATATCATTAACTGCTAATTTTTTCTGCTGCTTTGGTGTAGAGGTATAACCGGGAGGTTCGTTGAAGTAATTTCCCATGGCACTTATGGAGGGGGCTTTCTGCCATTGAAAGGGACTATAGCGTAGTAATTCTACAACGATTGAATCATTTTGAATACGAATGATTTCCTGTATGGGTAAATAGGTGCCGTCAGAGAGCTCAAATAAAGTATTGGAGGAATGGTTCCGGACAAATTGGAGGGTATCATTTATTTCTGTGCCCGGTTTTTGGCAATCAATTACTGTAAATTCAATTTGCACCTGAGCCGGAGAAATGGAGGGTAAGGAAAAAAGTGATGCAACAAGTAATGAAATTAGTTTATTGTTAATGAAATGAATCTCCCTGTAAAGGATTACTAAAAGAAGATAAGTTTCTGATTTTCATATCTAAACCTGTTAATCTATAGGCATTCATAAGAATAAATTTTTCCTATGTATCACTTAAACACCAAACAATTTATCAGGACTAATTAAAATGCAACGAAAACGATTTTTATCTTATGCCCCCCAATACAGACTTTTTTTTCAACCAATACCCTATTAATAGTATCAACTTTATGAAATCAAATATTCAGTTATCTCCAATTGTTATCAAAATTCAAAAAGAAATTAAATCTCTACAGACGGAATTGACTATTTTGTATGAGGATTATGAAAACTTATCTACAAATAAAAAGATCATTATTGAAGCTGATTATATGCTGAAAATAGGAGTTTATGAAATTAAAAAACTTGAAATTGAATATGAAGCAAGGCGATTAAAAAGAACTTTAGAATTGATTCAGACTGCAATAAACCGAAATGAAGAGATGAATTTGGATAACATTCAAGCAAAAGTGGAAGAAGAATATGCAGATTGGGTAAAGAAATTAGAAGATATGTACAGAAATCACCAAAATTCTAAAACGCTGGATGTAACTACCCTTTCTAAAGAAGAATCAGTAAAAATTAAAGAGTTGTATAAGGGCTTGGCCTTTGCTTTACACCCTGATCTAAATGATGAGCAATCTGAGAAAAACAAGAATATATGGATGCGCACTCAAATAGCTTATCAAGAAGGGAATATACAAGAATTAAAGATATTAACAGAATTATTAGAAATTAAAGATTCACACATTGTTCATGAAAATAATCTGGAATTTTTAGAAAAGAAAAAGAAGCAGCTAGAGCAAAAATTAGAGGAAAATCTTGATAAATTCGCAAAATTGAAAAATTCCTTTCCCTTTAATATAGAAAATAAATTGTCAGATAAAAATTGGGTCACCATGCAAATTAGAAAAATTAAAGACCAAATTACTCACTGGAAAATAGCAAGAAAAGAGTACAATAGACTTATCAATTTAAAAATTCAAGGAAAGGTTTTAGAAAAAAATTGAAAAAGATAATCAAGTTTGATCCCAAAATCATATCACTTATTCAAAATTCTTATAATGAAAAAGGACAAATAAAACCCTTCGTTCAGGAGCTTTTTCTATTAGATTGTCATATTGCCGGTACTACATATGTTGATATCACTAGTATCGAACCATCAATAACTATAGGAGATAACTTAATTTTACAGCGCGAACCTGATAATAAACATGATCCACTTGCAACCCTCATTTTTACCATTAAAGGAGAAAAACTTGGATATATTCCCAGAGATAAAAATGAAGTTATTGCCAGGTTGTTGGATGGTGGGAAAATTATCTTTGGTAAACTTGAAAATAAAAAATGGGTTAATGATTGGTTAAAGGTAAATATTCGTATTTTCATGAGTGATCTGTAACAATTTAAAAACAATTCAAAAATAAAGTAATATAATGACTAAGGAAAATAATAACGGTGCCAACTTAGGATTCGAACAACAACTCTGGAAAGCATGCGATAAACTCCGGGGGAATATGGATCCTTCAGAATATAAGCATGTCGTTTTAGGACTCATCTTTCTCAAATATATCAATGACTCCTTTCAACAAAAATACGAACAGTTAGAACTGGAATATGCAGCACCATCCAGTGACAATTACATCAGCGAACCCCAAGCTCGATATGCAACTCTCCAAGATAAGGATGAATATTTAGCAGAGAATATTTTCTATGTTCCTGAAAAGGCACGGTGGTCGTTCATCTCTGCAAAAGCAAAATTACCAGAAATTGGAAAATTTATTGACGATGCTATGGATGCCATCGAGCGAGATAATCCACGGTTGAAAGGTATTCTCCCCAAAGATTATGCCCGCCCTGCATTAGATAAACGACGTTTAGGCGGTGTGGTGGATTTGATTAGTACTATCGGTATGGTGGACAAAGAAGACCAATCTAAAGATATTTTGGGTAGAGTGTATGAATATTTCTTAAGTGAATTTGCCGGGAAAGAAGGTAAGGGTGGCGGAGAGTTCTATACACCAAGATCTGTGGTTCGACTGCTGGTAGAAATGATTGAGCCTTTTAAAGGTCGTGTCTATGACCCTTGTTGTGGATCTAGTGGAATGTTTGTGCAAAGTGAAGAATTCATAGAAGCACACGGTGGAAGTTTGGGTGATATTTCCATTTACGGTCAGGAGTCCAATCCCACCACATGGAAGTTAGCAAAAATGAATTTAGCTATCCGAGGTATTGATGCCAATCTTGGTCCCCATCACGGGGATAGTTTTCATCAAGATTTACATCTCGATTTGAAAGCAGATTTCATTATGGCAAATCCACCGTTTAATATGAGTGATTGGGATGGTCAATTGCTAAAAGATGATAAACGTTGGAAATATGGTACACCCCCAGAAGGCAATTCCAATTTTGCGTGGGTTCAACACATGATTCATCATTTGTCTCCCAATGGCATTTTGGGATTGGTGTTGGCTAATGGATCTATGTCATCCATGACATCTGGGGAAGGTGATATTCGCCAAAACATTGTGGAAGCCAATTTGGTGGATTGTATGGTGGCACTTCCTGATAAATTATTTTATGGAACAGGCGTTCCTGCTTGTTTGTGGTTTATCGCTCGGGACCGTTCCGGTTCTGCAACTAAAGGTGGTCAATCCTTGCGAGACAGACGAAACGAAGTATTATTTGTTGATGCTCGCAAAATGGGTGATATGGTAACACGGAAACATCGTGAACTCACCGATGATGAAATCAATTTAATCTCAGACACTTACCATCAATGGCGATTATCAGAAACAGGTGAATATGAAAATGTGCCGGGGTTTTGTGCATCCACTAAAATAGAAGAAATTAAAGAACATGATTTTGTTCTGACTCCGGGAAGATATGTGGGTATGGTAGAAGAGGAAGATGATGGCATACCCTTTGAAGAAAAAATGGCAACACTCACTACCCAACTCTATGACCAATTTGAAAAAGCAGACGAATTAGAAAAAGAAATCAAAAAGAATCTGGAAGGATTGGGGTTTAAATAAGAAATGTTATATTTAAGAAATAGCCATAAATGTTTAATTATAATATTTATATTTAAGAAGTAATTGTAAAACTTAAATTAGAATTATTATATTTAAGGTATGGATACATTCAAATCAGGTACATTTTATCAAAAGGATGGATATAAATCTTTTTTTCCGGAAGGAATTAATAAGCAATGGATTATTTCTAATCCTGAAATACAATCTTTATTGGGTCAGGCAAACAGGGCATTGGGGCGATTAGATATGTTTAGTGAATATATCCCCAATGTTGATTTATTTATTTATCTGCATACAGTGAAAGAGGCAACACAATCATCTAAAATTGAAGGGACTCAAACCAACGCAGAAGAATTATTTATTGATGATGTAAATATAGATCCTGAAAAACGATTGGATAAAATTGAGGTCCAAAATTATATAAAGGCCTTAAATGATGGCATCGCAAACCTTACGCAACTTCCGCTATCAACCCGCTTAATCAAAAAATTACATTTTACACTTATGCAAGGGGTACGAGGTAAAAATAAAACGCCAGGCGAATATCGTCGAAGTCAGAATTGGATTGGTGGTGCAACCTTGCAAGATGCTAGTTTTGTACCCCCACCCCATAATGAGTTAAATCATTTAATGGGAGATTTAGAAAACTTTATTCATAATTTAGGAATTCATGTTCCACATTTAATTAAAATTGCCATAGTTCACTACCAATTTGTAACTATACATCCTTTTTTAGATGGTAATGGCAGAGTGGGGCGATTAATAATACCCCTATATTTGGCAGAAAAAGAATTACTCAAAAAACCTGTATTATATTTATCTGACTATTTAGAAACACATCGTCAGCTATATTATGATCATTTAACAAATACACGTCTAAAATCGGATTTAACCCCGTGGTTAAAGTTTTTTTTAGTGGGTATTATAGAAACAGCAAAAAATGGGATTAAAACATTCGATTCTATTTTAAAACTTCAAAAAAATGTTGAGCATAAAATTACACCACTTGGAAAAAGGGGAGGACATGCACAAAAACTGATAAATCATTTATACCAGAACCCAGCAATAAATAGCAAAAGTACAATGGAATTATTGAAAGTGTCTAATCCAACCGCAATTAAATTATTGGTAGATATGGAACGGTTGGGCATACTTGAAGAAACTACTGGTTATGCCAGAAATAGAACCTATTTATTTGTTGATTATATAAAGTGTTTTTTCAATGATGAATAATAAGTCCTATTTCCCAACTTGATCTTTTTCACTTCATCTTTCTCCCTGCCTGCGCCGTGGCTACGGCAGGCAGGCCTTCTCCAACCCAAAGGGTAATTAAATGAGACCGAACTGGAAAAAAGTCAAATTGGGGGAAATTGCATATTTTCGAAATGGAAAAGGATTAAATACAGAATTTTACACAGTAGATGGAAAATATCCAGTATGGGGTTCAAATGGCAAAATTGCAAGAACGGATAAATTATTGAATGAAGAATCTGTTGTGGTAATAGGGAGAGTAGGTGCCTATTGTGGTTCTGTTTATGCTGTTAATGAACCAAATTGGATTACGGATAATGCCATTATTGCAACGCCTAAAGATGGTGTTGATTTGAATTATTTGTACTATAGATTAAACTCACTTGGATTGATAAGAGTAGCAGTTGGAAGTGCTCAACCATTAGTTACTCAAGGTGGGTTAAAAGTATTGGACACTGTTCTCCCCCCACTCCCAGAGCAAAAAGCCATTGCCCGCATACTGGGCAGTTTAGATGACAAAATTGAGCTGAACCGCCAAATGAATCGCACTTTAGAAGACATGGCACAGGCCATCTTTAAAGCGTGGTTTGTGGACTCAAATACTAGCGAAGAGATAATTAGATTGTTGGAATTAATTGATTTAAAAAAAGAATCAATTAAGCCTGAAGAATTTCCAAATGAAATATTTGATCATTTCAGCTTACCTGCTTTTGATGAAAGAGAAATGCCTGTGGAAGAACAAGGAAGTGCAATAAAAAGTAACAAGTATACAGTTTATAAAAATTCTACTCTTATATCAAAACTTAACCCTAGAATCCCGAGAATTTGGTTACCTGATTTGCATAAAGAAAAAAGAGCAATTTGTTCGACGGAATTTCTTGTTTCAAATCCAACTGAAATATCAAATCAAACTTTTATTTATGGTTTATTAAAATCAGACTATTTTCAATCAAAATTTCAAATAATGGTTATGGGAACTTCAGGAAGCCACCAAAGAGTAAAACCTAATGATTACAGAGAAATGAAAATATTCAAACCAGATTTTGATTTAATAAGAAAGTATGAAATTAAAGTTAAGCCTTTATTGGATAGGATATTGAAGAACAAGAATGAAATAGAATCACTGACCAAAACCCGAGATACACTTTTACCCAAATTGGTGAGTGGGGAGATTGGGGTTAATTGAGAATGGGATATTTTATGAAGGGCAATCACAGGGGATTGCCCCCACAGAAAAATGATCTATAACCCCCAAATCCATCATAGGCGTTCCATTCGGTTAAAGGGATATGATTACAGCCAGTCCGGGATGTATTATATCACATTGGTGGTGCAAGATCGGTTGCATGTATTTGGGGAAATTATATATGGTAAAATGGAATTGAATGATGCAGGAGAAATGATCCATGAAAAATGGCAATGGATCGAAAATCAATATCCATATATCAAATTGGACGAAACCGTCATCATGCCCAATCATTTACACGGAATTATCATCATCCGTAGGGTCGATTCGGGAATCGACCCTAAAACGGATAAATCAAAAATCGCCATTATGGGTCGTACGCGAACGACCCCAACGAAACCGAAACCATTAGGGCGATTAATCGGGGCATTTAAAACGGTTTCGACAAAAGAATTCAATATTCGATTTCGAGATCAATACCAATGGAAATCCGATAAATTATGGCAACGCAATTATTATGAACATATCGTGCGTAATGAAAAAGATTATGAACGCATCGCAGAATATATCCGCATGAATCCCCAAAATTGGGAACGAGATAAAAATAATTTGGTGAAACCATAATGTATATTTTTTACGCAGATGAAAGTGGGTTTTCAAAATCCACAAAATTTGAAAAAGAACAGCCAGTAATAGTCGTGGGTGGAATTTTAGTAAATCTTGTAAAATTAAATAAAGCTCTGACGGTTTACGATTCAATTATTTCTAAAATAAACCGAAAACTACCTGATGATAAAGAGCTTAGAGAATTAAAATTTACTCGGATAAAAGATGGTCGGAATGTAATAAAGTCTGGCTTTCCCAAAGTTATTGACCGTTCAGATTTATTAAATGAAATTTTTAAAAAATTTCTAACGGAAATTCCAGGACTCAAAATCTTTTATTCTGCAATTGATCAAGAAAAGTATTATCAATTAAAACGAATTAATAATATAATAAAAAGTGAATTTCCCCATAGTTATCTTTTTGCTGGATATAGAATAATGGCTCAGACAGAGTTATTTTTGACAGGTAAAAAGAATAATAAAGGCAAGTCATTCATGGTGTTTGATGAACAAAATAAATACCAAAGTAATTTAGAAAAACTTCATGCTTACCCTGTTCATCAAAAGTCCTATACTGAAATTATAGATATTTATTTTGGTAAATCCCACTATTCTAAATTAATTCAAATTGCAGATTTAATTGTTGGTATGATTCGGTATTATCATTT
>CAZKEL010000059.1:9667-12669 GCA_964551815.1 uncultured bacterium | reverse complement strand
GAATTCAGGAGCTAAACTGCCTTAGCCGTTCAAACAAAATCACCGCCGTAGCAGATGAGACATTGAGGGAGTTCAACTGCCCCTGCATGGGAATTGTAATGAGTTCATCACAGGTCTTTCTAATGAGGGGACGAATCCCCTTCCCTTCACCACCCATAACCAATACCAGTTTTTGGGTAAAATCCAGTTTATACCAGGGGCGGGCTTCTATGGAATTTTCTACTCCAATAATTAAAAAGCCCTCTTTTTTTAATTTGCGCAGCTCCTGATGCAGGTTGCCACATTTAAAAAGCGGCAAATGAACAAAAGCTCCCTGGCTCACCTGCAATACTGTGTCCGTCACCTGTACTGATTGATGCTCCGGTAATAAAATTCCACTCACATTTGAGCATTCCGCCGTTCTGATAATCTGCCCCAGATTTTGAGGATCTTCCAGACTGTCTAATGCTAAGAGGCATTCCATTTTCTCTGAATTGGCAAAAGAGGGAAGGGGTCGAACCACTTCCCCCTGAAAGGTGACTGCAATTCCCTGCGTTCGTTTACCCTTATACTTTTTCAGGAATTGATCCTTTGGCAAACGGTGCACAGGCAGGGCTGTATTTTTTCCTAATTGTTGTACCCATTTTTTTTTCTCAGCTGGCCCGCCCTGCAATAGATCAACTCTTAAAACGGTGAGTTTTTTTGCCTGAATAAGGTTTGAAGAACCATTAATACCATAAACCTGATATATTCCCTGTTGTTTTTTTCCTGGGTGTTTTCGCATAAAATCCCTTAGTTTGAGGAAGTAGAATTTACATCAATTCATGACAGAAAAAAACACTACACGCATTGATAAATGGCTTTGGGCAGTAAGAATATTCAAAACCCGCCGACTTGCCAATGAAGCCTGTTCCGGAGGAAGAGTGAAAATAGGAGGCGCTGCCGTCAAACCCTCCCGCAGCCTTAAAAGCGGTGAAATTGTTCAGGTGAGAATTGGGGCTGTGAAAAATGAATACAGGGTTATCAAATTGGCTGAGAAAAGAATGAATGCAAAGCTCATTCCGGAATTTATGGAAGATATTACCCCCGTTGAAGAAACGGATAAACTAACAATTTCTAAATCCATTCCGGTACAAACCCGCAAAAGAGGAGAAGGGAGGCCCACTAAACGGGAGCGGAGAAAATTAGATAAACTCAGAGAAAAGTTTTAAATCCGCTTCGGTGAGCCGGGGTGAAGGGAGAGTTACTGGCTGCCCAGGTTCACAGGATTCCTTTCTCCCCGAGGACTTACCAGCCAAATGGTAAATTAACAGAATGTTAGGGTTGGTAAAGCTCATTTATGGTTAAAATTCAATCATACGAAATCCCACTGAGAACTGCAGGCCTGTAAAAGATAAACCAGGAGCATCTCCTACCCACATTGCATCAATATTTTCAGACTCATCACCGTTTGAATCCTGCTCACTGTAGGTCCAGCCTCCCAGTTCATTACTGCTAAAAATAAATTCACCCCGCAATATCACATCCATTTTTGGGGATACCATGATTTCTGACTGGATTCCAACCCGGGGAGCAAAGACAGCCAAACTTACGGAATTAGAGGGGTCTGCATCATCTGATCTAAAATGAATGTCAAAGGGCAGATTCAAAACAGCTCCTACTGATAAGGGAGAAGTATTCAAGAAGCGGAAAATGGCACTGCCTCCCAATCCCAGTTGAAAATCCGTATCGTTTCTGCTGTCCACTGCAATACCGAGTCCGGCATAAATACTGCCGCCAAATCGGCTTAATGGATTCAGCATTCCATTCAAATTTAATTTAATATTGGTGGGAGTGCTGCCATAGTTTCCGCTAAGTCCCCATGCAAAAACACCGGAAGGAAGTTCCTTTGCCTGGCAGCCGGGTTCTATCGTGTTCCATTTTCGCAGTATTTTCCCATGACTGGCATCAAGCCCTACTTCTTTAATTTGGATCAGCCCCACATCTTCTCCCGGAAGAGTAATTTCTCTGTCTCTAATAGTTCTCTTTTGATCAAGATTTGACACCTGGAAAAAACTACCGCTTTGAACTCCTAAATCCTCTCCCAATAATAAAATAACTTCACTGCCATTAATGGATAGTATCTCTGTTTTCAACTGATATAAAGATTTTAAATTGGTGGTCACTTGCTGCCGGATGATCTTTAAAGCTTCACTCAGAGATTTTGATTTGGTGCCACCAGTATGATCAGCGGCGAGGACAAAGGAAGAAATTGCTTTTCCGGTTTCTATATCTAAAAGACGAATCTCCCCGTCAATGACCGTATGAATATTATTGGGGTAGCGTTCCACATCCTCAAGATCCTTATCAATTTTTGCTTTAACTACCTCTTTAACCACCCAGCCGAATAATCCTGTTTCGGGTTCTTCTTTTTCCTGTTTTTCCTTTTGTTTTTTAGTGGGAACTCCCTTCTGACCAAAGTTGTTGACCTGAATAAACACGGCTTCTTTAGCACCGGCAATATTGCCAATTTCTACTGCTTCTGCTTCATTTACAATCCCTGAAGTTTGGAATTTTTGCTCTGTGAGAATTTCAGTAAGTTGGTTGCGGTCTATGACCTCATAGCGGTTCAATCGAATTGCCACACCAGAGACCATTTGGGTGAGCTGTTTCCCAATTTCAGAGGTGGTTTCCTGATTGTCCAGAATGATGAGTGGTTTTCTCTCAAGGGTGAGGTCAGCTGATATTTCCTGTGTGGTGGAAATCCCCAGGATGATGAATAATATTCCAATTTTTAATTTCATTTGTTTATCCCCTATTATTATTGGACACCTTCAGTGTCCTGATTGATGCAGCTTCTGGTGGGTTATTATTGGACACCTTCAGCGTCCTGATTGATGCAGCTTCAGGTGGGTTATTATTATCGGACACCTTCAGCGTCCTGATTGATGCAGCTTCTGGTGGGTTATTATTATTGGACACCTTCAGCGTCCTGATTGATGCAGCTTCTGGTGGGTTATTATTATTGGACACCTTCAGTGTCC
>CAZKEL010000059.1:1300-9567 GCA_964551815.1 uncultured bacterium | reverse complement strand
GTCCTGATTGATGCAGCTTCTGGTGGGTTATTATTATTGGACACCTTCAGTGTCCTGATTGATGCAGCTACTGATTTAGTACTTTGGGAATAGACATGCCCCGGGAAACTTCTGATTTGATTCATCATTTTCTCTAAGATCACCTCAACATGAGAGGATGAAATGATTAATCCTGCAGCACCTGAATTAACTCCGGCAGAAATTCACTCTGAATCTGTTCCGAAACTTTTTTCAGGGCTTTGTTGGCAGCTTCCTCAAAAGAGTAATAATCAATGATTTTATTCAAACTGTATGATTTTGCCAATAATTCCTCACCTGTCTTACCATGGTGCAGCCTGATAGTGGCATTACAGGAGACCTGATACATTTCAACACCGGAAACAATCGCCGGGGCTTCAGCAGATTTCCAGGTTCTCACCTCACCGGATATTTTTAAATCGCCACTATCACCATCTGTAAAAACTGCACCTAATTCTCTTGAAAAGAACTCCGTTATCACCGGCTTTACAAAGGGATTAGGTGATTGCCCCCCTAATTTCAATTCGTTTATCTCAATTGATATTTTCGGCGGTATTATCCGTAATACTACTTCTTCTTTTATGGAGGGAATATGGGTAAACAGGTTTATTCCAAATAGTTCACCAATATCAACAGCAATTTCAAGATATTGGATATCTCTCTTTTTCTCAATAGGGGGCAGAGAAAAAACTACACGCCCCTTCTCATCTGAAACTGCAGAAATATAATCAGCACCATCCTTCAGGGATATACGCAGTGGTATTCCTTTAATTGGTACAGAATTAATCAGCTGGTTTACTGCCGCTTTTAACTCCTTCCCTTTGTGAAACCCTGAAGTGATTTCAAGCTCTCCTACTTCAGGAACCAGTTGAATATTTTGAATTCTCTGTAATGCCAAAGTTTTAATTTGGCGATATAAATTCACTTTTATTCCGGAACCTGGTGGAAACTCAGCTTCTATAGGATAATCAATGAAAGGGAAAATTTCTGATGCAGCCTCACCTATTAGAGAAAAAGAAATCGCCGATAATTCTTCCTCAGCCTGACTTAAAAATGATACTGCAGACTGAACTGCATTTTCTCTCTGTCGGGCAATAGATTGATAATATTTTTCCTGAGATAGTCGTGTTAATAAATAGTAGCGGTCTTTCGTTTCATAGAAGTCTAAAATTTCAATATGAGGCAGAGAAGTTTCCACCCTGGTTTGAACTATAGACTTTGAATAGTCATCTATCTGCAGATTATGTTCCTCTACTACCCGTTCAAATGAAGCGGATATTTCTACAGAAATTTGGGAGGAAATTTCCTCCACTGCTTTGTTTCTGGCTTCCTGACGTATATCCGTGCCATAGTAAGGTTTTAGGGTAGTTCCTACTCCAAACCAGTACAGGTCTGCAGAAGGCTGGTTTGATATCCAATCAGGAGCAGGTTTTTGAGAAATACAGGCAGTAAAGAAAAAACAGAGGACGATGAGAAGATTCTTCAAAGAGAAATTATTCTGTTATTACAGACTTGATAGATATAATACCAAGAGATTCTAGGTATATTACGTTATTAAGTTTCGTCTGTGTCATCAATTATTCCAAAGGTTCAATTGTTTCAACAAGATATAAGAATTTTGATATTATTTTTGTACCCAAAAATTTAAGGACAACTTGAGGTGTCTTGTGAATCTATATCTTCTTGAGATATACAACTTGGGTATGGAGGACAAAATTGATTATCTGATACATCTAAAAGATAAATATCACATAATTCATCTAAAATGGAACCTGAAAATTGATTGTTATTTATTTTTAAACCAAGTAAATCAAGGGTACTTAATTCGGTAGGTAATTCTCCGATAAGTTGATTATTAAATAAATATAAACTATACAACTTAGTTAAATTTCCTATCTGTTCTGGTATTCCTCCTGTAAGTTGATTATTTTGTAAATATAACTCCCCTAAATTTGCCAAGTTTCCAATTTCCACAGGGATTTCACCTGTGAATTCATTATCAGATAAAAATAAAAAATTAATATTACTTAAATTTCCTATTTCTTGAGGAATAGGACCACTTAAAAAATTACCACTTAATTTTAAAGTTGTTAAATTATAAAGATCCCAAATTGTAGATGGAATCTCACCTGTTAATTGATTATTAACTAAACTTAAATTAGTTAAATTAATAAGATTTCCTATTTCTTGAGGAATTTCTCCATTCAATCCGCCATCCCATCCATTTGAAGAATTTCCAGACAAGTCTAAAGATGTTGTCTCCTCAATATTATAACACTCACCCCATAATTCTACCCATTCTAATTCTTGTCCATCACAATTACCACATTCATCCATACTTTCATTATTACCATTAATTATTCCACAATCATCAGTACATGTTGAATCGTCACCACCACATTCACCACATTCATCATTTACTAAACCACTATTATGAATTCCATCACACCCTAAACAAGTCGAATTATCTCCACCACATTCACCACATTCATCATTTACTAAACCACTACCTGGAACTCCATCACAACCTTCAGGTTCTTCATCACAAGAAAGTACCAAAATAAATAAAAATAATATTCTAAATAGATTTTTCATTAACGTGTTGTTAAACTCAATCACTCTACTGTGGTTGACTGATAGTCTGATTTCAGTTCTTTTTCAATTTCATATACGAGGCCTGCAAATAACTGCGGGTCATAGTTTTTAAGTATGGCACCGGGATAAGACCAGATTATATTTCCACTTTTTCCAATGAGAAACGAGGAGGGCACAGCATAGACTCCGCCATAAGCTTTCATTACTTTATTCATTTCTCTGGTGCTGCCAAAAAGCAGAGGATATTCCACCGTAAAGGATTTTGAAAAATTCTTCAATTGTTTCTCATTATCCGATACAGAAACTCCCAAAATACTAAACCCTTTATCCCTGTAGGTTTTCATTAATTCATTAAACTCAGGGATTTCCATTCGGCAGGGACCACACCAGGTTGCCCAGAAATTGAGAAGGACGACTTCTCCTTCCATTTTCCTTAAAGTGTAGAGGCTGTCATCTATTCCTGAGAGAGTAAAATCAGGGGCTTTATTGATATCTGCCAATGCATCCTTAACGGCTTTCTTTTGAGCAGAAGAAATCAGAGAATCTTCACCAAAAAGGAGGAAGTATCCTAACAGGGCGAGTATCCCCACCATGGTGAGGGGTGTTAAATTTCTTTTCATGATTGTACTAATTTATTTTTAAAATTGTTTAATGATTCTTCTAAAAATGAGATAAATTTTGAGACATCAGGGTCCATCCCAGGAAAGCGGCCTAACTCAGCATCCTCAGGACTTAATACTACATAAAATGGAAGGGCAGCGGTACCAAAACGGTTAATCTCCATTTGTTGGTTTTCACGATGGTTCGGTCCCCCGTCCGTGTAGAGTTGTACCAGCACAAATTCATTAAATAAGGATTGTACTGCAGGGTCAACAAATACATTAGTTTCCATCCAGCGGCAATTGGTACAGGTATATCCTGTAAAATCTATAAACACAGGTTTGTTTTCAATTTTGGCTTTTTCCATTCCATCTTCGAAATTATTGATCCAGGCTAAATGTTCCTTTCCCTTATCAATCATCACATTTTCTCTGGATACATCCACCACCGGAGGCAAATAGGAATCAATGAGTCCATGGAGAGGCTGCCCAAATAATCCGCCGGTGAGATACAAACCGAAACTCATGAATACAATACTCAATACCAGTCTGGGTACTCCAATATAATTTATGTCTGAATCGTGGGGCAGCTTGATTTTTCCTATGAGATAAATCCCCGTCATGACGGAAATCATAACCCAGACTGCCAGAACAGCTTGTTTGGTGAAGATTCCCCACTGCCAAACCAAATCAGAATTACTGAGAAATTTCATAGCAGCTCCAAGTTCTAAAAAGCCCATAGTAACTTTTACTGAATTCAGCCAACCGCCAGATTTGGGAAGTTTGGCTAAATATTGTGGAAAAAGTGCCAGAAAGAAAAAGGGTGAGGCAAAGGCAGTTGAAAAGGCAATCATTCCTATAGCGGGCCAGAAGTATTCTCCCTGACTGGCAGCCACCAATAACAGCCCCACAAACTGCACAGTACAAGTAAAGGATGTAAGAGTGAAAGTGAGTGCCATAAAGAGGATTCCAATAATACCTCCCTTTTGTTCCTGTTGGCTGCTAAACTGCCTTAAAGCAGAGGGAAGCTGTATCTCATAATGCCCGAATAAACTGAAGGCAAAATAAATAAACAGAGCGGCAATGAAAAGATTCACCCAGGGATTTGATGCTAACTGGTTTGCTCCGGCGGCACCCAATGACAGAGCGAGGATCAGCCCCAGACAGGTAAATATGACAATAATTCCCAGTGTATAAACTGTGGCTGAAAAGAGAGGTTTGGAATTCTCCTCCTCACCTGCTTTAGTGAAAAAGGACACCGTAATAGGAATCATTGGGAATACACAAGGCGTGAGTAATGCCAGAAAGCCCATACCAATCGCAAAGAGAATAAAGGAAAATAATCCTTCCTCAATTACTTCATCCAACTCTTCTACTGCACTGCCCTCAAAAACCTTATCTGATTCAAGTGGAGGATATACTGTTTGAATCTCTGAAACAAATCCTGTAGCAGCTGGTCCTGGTTCTACTGTAAAATTGAGGGTAAAGTCATCCCAATGGGGAATACAACGCCGAGGATCACAGGCCTGATATATAAAGGTACCATTTACCGAATAATCTCCCGATTTTAACTCCGTTTTCAATTGTAAATCCTGTTTGAAAGACATAGTTCCTGAATGGTACCCTATATCCATATTGAAATTGGGATCAAATTTAGTCTTAGGTTGTGGTTCCTGCAATATTCCCACTGCATTGAAATAGCTGCTGTCTTCCCACTCAATCTCACTGGGGCTCAGACTTTTTTCAGGATGGGCAGCATACACATAGAAATTTTTCTTTATTTTTAAATCTGCCTGCAGAGTAGTGACTTCTCCTGCCCGCAGGGTAGAACGGTTAAGCTCTAAGGTGTACAAAACTGCATCTGAAAAGTCATCCTGACCAAACAGGATGCTGCCAACGCTGATAATACTATATAAGAAAAAGGCTTGGATGATTGTTACCACTATTTTTCTTCCTTTTTATTTAGTGCTTCTGATGATAGTACTCTTACCTTTTTTATGGTTAGGGGTAACGCAGGACGGTTGGATTTGATTTTATTTCTCATCTCAAATTCATAATCTGCTTTATTCATAAATTGAGGAACTTTGGCATAGATCTTTTTTTTCTTTTGAGGATCAAACAAACTAATCCAGTTATCCGGGTCTTCTCCGGGAGGAATGGTTAAATGTCCCATCCGGGCTGCCTGGCTGTTTTCTGTTGGGGTATTTACAATATGATCAACTACATGTACATTATCTATAACTTCCCCGAAGACGGTATAATTTTTATCTAAATGGGGAGCGTCTGCCACACAAATGAAAAACTGAGATCCGGCAGAGTTTGGGTCTTTTGAGCGAGCCATTGATAAAATTCCCCGCTTATGGGGAATGTCATTAAACTCCTGCTCAACCACCCAGCCTGGTCCACCACGGCCGTCATTGTTGGGGTCATTATCACGGGAGAGAATATCACCTCCCTGTATCATGAACCCGGGCATAATTCTATGGAAGAGGGTACCATCATAAAACCCGCTGTTTGCCAACTTTTTAAAATTTTCACAATGTTTAGGAGCTTTATGGGGGAATAATTTTAATTTCATCGTCCCCCGAGAGGTTTCCATAATTACTACATCAGTTGCTTTTACAGGCTCAGGAATATAATCTTTTGCTTTTTGTTTAATGGCATCAATTTCATAGGGCAGCAGTTTAAGTGCTTTGGTATTGGTTAAATTTTCAGGAACAATTCCGGGAATGTTTAATCCTTTAGATAAATCAAATCGGGGAATCGTTTGAAGTGTATCATTACTGCCCTGAAGGACAGCACAATGAAAAATCATTAAAATCACTATAGAGTTCATACAGTCTCCATTTGCTTACCTGTTCTTCCCCTTTGTGTGACGGGGATATTTTTTTCACAGAGAGGGCAATTTTCCGGCTCCCAACTCTCGCTTGGCACCTGCAGTAAAGCCCCGGCGGGAACACCAAAGTCCACCCCTTCTGTACTTCTGTCAACTAAATTAACCACCCCAACAATTTCAGCTCCCTCTGCCTGTGCCAATTCTACTAATTCAACTACAGACCCGCCTGTAGTGATAATATCCTCAACAATAAGTACTTTTTCTCCCTGGAGGATAGTGAATCCCCTGCGCAGCTCCATTCTGCCATTAACTCTTTCAGAGAAGATATGTTTCACTCCTAAGTGCCTGCCTACTCCTCCGGCGAGAAGTATTCCTCCTACAGCGGCCCCCAGTACCAGTTCTACACCTTTATTCTGCACAGTTTCTGCCATTGATTTACAGACTGCATCCAAGGCTGCTGGGTCTTCAAGGACTCTGAATTTTTCAATATAAACATTGCTGTGCCGGCCTGAAGTCAGGAGGAAATGACCCTCCATCATTGCTTCCGTTTCTTTTAATAATTTTAACAGTTTACGGGAGTCCATAATATTTCTCTAATTTTTTTTGTATAATGATGTGCTGCGTGGACGATTGCTTCCAAACTGCCATTACCTGCATAGAGGATACCGCGGGAGACATTTACAATGCCCATCCCCTTCTGGTTACTGATCCGCAATACATTTTCCAAATCACCTCCTTGGGCACCAATTCCGGGAATGAGCCAGGGTAGTCCGGGAGATATGGCTCTGATATTTTCCAGATTATGTGTTTGAGTAGCACCTACCACAAGACCGGCATTTTCATTTCTGTTTAGTTCTAAAGTCATTTTTATGGTATGTTCATAAACTCTGCCATTATTAGTCTCCAGCATCTGAAAATCAATGGCACCGGGATTTGAGGTAAGTGCTAAAACAAATACTCCCTTTTCAGGATTCTCAATGAATGGTTCAATGGTATCTCTGCCCATATAGGGTGAAAGAGTGATGGCATCACAGCCCATAGTTTCTAAAATGGCTTTGGCATATTGACGGGAAGTGTTGCCGATATCCCCTCTCTTTGCATCTGCAATGACAATAGCTCTGCCATTTATATGATCTACTAATCTTTCAAGGAGGGCGTACCCTTTGGAACCAAAGCGTTCAAAAAATGCCAGATTGGGTTTATAGACGGGGCAAAATTCTAAAGTGGCCTCTATGACCTCTTTGCCGAAAGATTCCATACCCAATAGCGAACTGTCCATTCCTTGTGGAAATTGGTCAGGATTTATATCCAATCCTATACAGAGAGAGTTGGATTTTTCTCTGCATACAGATTCTAAGCGTTGATTAAAGGGTAAATTCATAGCCTTAAATTTAGGATATTTCAGGCTGTTTTATGTAGCTGAAACTTACTGTTACAATGAACCACTAAATTTATTGAATCATTTTGTGTTTTTTCCATTCTCCCTTTTGGATAACCATAGTTCACCTTCTAAATTACTTCCCCTCCTATGGAACAACTTTTACTTAAAATGGATGATAAATCGGATGTGAAGGTGATCGCTGCCAGTGCTTATAACTTCCGAATAGAACTGGTGAAAAAAGTAGGTAAGGACGATATTCCCGGCCTTATTGAAATCTCTCATTGTATGGCAGACCGATTTGGCCGACAGGCACTGCTTACCAAAACCAATATCCCCAAATATTTTAATGCAGAAACACTCCCTTTCATCGCCCGCTATAAAGGAGAAATCATTGGCTATATCATTGGTGTCCCTTTGGAGTATTTCCGACAGGAAAGCTGGGCACATTATGATGTGAATATGGGGAAAGGCAATACCCTCTATACCTATGCCTTTGCTTTAAATTCCAAGTACCGCGGTAAAGGCGGTTACGGCAAAACCTTAAAACGCATCTATATCAACTGGGCAAAAAAACAGAAATATACCTTCGTCACCGGTCATGTTGAGCAAGGGATTGCTGCGCGCTTCCCAAGGGGAACGGAAATTGTTAAAGTCTTCCCCGATTGGTACGGACTCAAAACTCCCTTCGAATATTACCGCAGACCACTGTCGTAAGGTGGTTGTTATCATTGTATTGATTTCACATTCACTACATTTGACCATTGACTATTGACCATTGACTCTTGACCATTGACCTTTGACTATTGACCAATTCTCTCCACTTCCCGATTTTCTTTTT
>CAZKEL010000059.1:0-1200 GCA_964551815.1 uncultured bacterium | reverse complement strand
TGACCATTGACCTTTGACTATTGACCAATTCTCTCCACTTCCCGATTTTCTTTTTTCCCACCAATAAGATAGTCATATATTCACGGACTAATTTTGGAGAAAATCCATGGGAATGGTGGCAGAAAAACCTGCCTTAGTATATCTTCGCGAAGAAATATCTGAATTAATAACTCTGGTTGCCACAGATAAAGGTGCCTTTCTCTATTATTCAGATGCAGAGAGACGACATTGGGATGTGAACGGTCCCCATTTTTTGGGGTCTGTCATTCATCACCTGGTTCTGGATCACCGGAATAATAAAACGCTGATGGCTTCAGTGAACTCCCGAATCTCCGGGGCAAATATATACTGTTCTAAAGATTTTGGTAAAACCTGGAAACCCGCATCAAAACCCCCTGCATTTTCTAAGGGAAAAAGAGACATAAACCATACTTTTTTTTTAGCACCGGGACATGACAGTGAAGCAAAAGTCTGGTATGCCGGCACTTCACCCCAGGGACTTTTCAGATCAGAAGACGACGGTGATACCTGGAAGTCAGTTGACGGATTTAATAACGCAGCAGAGTGGAAAAAATGGACAGCGGCCAGCCCGGATGGTTACCCGAAAATTCCTAAATTACATTCCATTCTCATTGATCCAAATGATAAAAATAACATGACCATTGGCATGTCCTATGGCGGTGTTTTTGTCACAGCAGATCAGGGAGATTCCTGGCAGCCTCTGAATAAGGGGGTCAAATCAGATTTTTTAAATGGGTCACCGGAATTTGGGCACGATCCCCATTCCGTTATTTTTCACCCCTTCAAGCCAGAAAGGCTCTTTCAACAGAATCACTGCGGTATTTACCGACTTGATCGGCCCAAGAAAAAATGGGAGCGCGTAGGAGATAACATGCCGGGAGATATCGGAGATATTGGCTTTCCCATTGCCATTCATCCCGGAGAACCGGATACCATCTGGGTCTTTCCCATTGATGGTAATGAAGCCTGGTCACGGGTAAGTCCTGAAGGACAACCTGCTCTGTATTGTTCCCAGGATGGAGGAGATACCTGGTTTCGCCAGGATATTGGTCTGCCTATGCGTAACGCCTGGTTTACGGTTTTGCGACAAGGACTAACAACAGATTGTCATGAGGATGTAGGAGTATATTTTGGCACCACTTCCGGCTCCTTATGGATGAGTGATAATGAAGGAAACAG
>CAZKEL010000058.1:0-13194 GCA_964551815.1 uncultured bacterium | reverse complement strand
GTTAACTTACAATACTAACTCTAATACTGGTCCAGTTTGTGGGGGCAGGGCAAGAGACGAAATTATTCAGGAGGAAGCTCGTAAACTCTATGTAGCCATGACTCGGACAAAAAAGAAATTGATTATAACACACCATTCACATTTTAGTGCAAAGGGTAGAGATTTCGCAAAATCAAGATCAAGGTTTATTCAACCAGTTATGAGTCATTTTAATTAAAATTGAAAGAAAATAATGCAATTAAAAAAATATATTGAAATTACCACTTTTTTTAATAAATAATTAAATACCTGTTAAAAGTCTTTGTAATTCCCCTAATTTTAATCATTACTGTACTGGAAATTGCAAAATATCGAGGTTATATTTTGATACACCTGGTTTGTACACAGCAGCATCATCAGCATAATGAAGAATGTGTAGATGATACAAAACAGGAAATTAATACACCGTTGAAGGTGAAGGGTGCAAGCTTAGTAATTTAATAGTTGAAATTGGAAACTTGAAAATGAAAGTGTTACCTATGTATTGATTATACATGGTAGTGTTTGACTCATAATTTTCTATCCACAAATCACTATTCCCCATTCAATATGATAAGATTAATTGCTGGGTTTTTTTACCCATTTATCATTTCGGTGTAATCCTGAAAGAACTCCATCGAAGTTGAATATTCTGACTACTTAAATATATCTATAGTCCTTGCATAAAGTGCACAAATATGATATAAAGTCCTTGCAGAAAGTACAATGTAATAGTAAAATGTCCTTGCAATAAATACCTAAATGCTCTAATAATAGGTGTGAAAAATAGAGTAAGATTTCAATAATTATTACAACATCCCTTAGCAACCACTTATTCGCCATCCCCCATAAACCATAAACTAATTTTTCTCACCTCTACATTCGCTTTGCTCATTACGAGGTGCAAGCCCTTTTCCCATCTACGCCAATGCTATTTATCCATCGTAACTTTAGTGTAGATGGACGAGGTGCAAGCCCTTTTCCCATCTACGCCAATGCTATTTATCCATCGTAACTTTAGTGTAGATGGACGAGGTGCAATCCCTTTCTCCTTTCTCCTTTCTCACCTCTACATTCGCTTTGCTCATTACGAGGTGCAAGCCCTTTTCCTGCATACTGCTTAATTCCAATACACCGTAACTTTCCCCATGCGTTTTCCACTTTTATTGGGAGCTGCCTTACTCTTTTTTTCCTGCGAAGAGACCCCGCTGCCGCCTCCCGTGGAAGAAGAAGTTGAGCTTCAATTGCCTGATCTTGTACCCCCTGTAATCAAATGGGTAAAACCCCGCTTTGATGAAGTGGTTCGGGATATTGTCCATATTCAGTGTAAGGCATTGGACAGTAGCGGCATTTACGGAACGGTTTTGGTAGTGGACAGTCTTCAGCCGGGACTGTTGGGCTCTGCTGTGTCTGATTCCCTTTTTGAATTTTACTGGGATGCATCCTCTCTGGAAAATGGTTCAACTCATCACCTTACTATCTATGCTGAGGACAAAGCAGGCAATGATACTTCCGGTCAGGCCATTAAGGTCATTGTGGACAATACCCATTCCTACCCCGATCCGGTGAAATTGATTTCCATTGATTCTTTGAAGGTGGACTCAATATTCACAGGCTTTTCCCTGAAATGGCAGCAGGCAGGGGGAGCCTTTTCCCGCTATGTTTTGCAGCGGTCAACCAATCCGATCATGACAGGTGCAGAGGAAATTTTCTCCTCCGATATTGTTTCCATGCTGAGTCATAACGACGAGGGGAGTTTTCCAGCCAGTCTGTATTATTACCGCATCGTAGTAGAAGATGTATTTGGGCGCAAAACTCCGGGGAATGTCCTTTCTACCTCCATGGATGAAATGCCACCGGAATGGTCAGTTTATTCAGTGCAATATACCGATGCTTGGATGCTGGTATCCTGGAGCAGCTGGGACTCATTATCCTTTCCGGATTATCATTCCCATAAGTTATTGTATGGTGCCTCACGCCTGGAAGTAACGGATACCTTAGCAGTATATTCAGACCCTGATAAAAGCAGTTTTCAGTCCACTACTTTTGAGCCCTCCGCCCAAAACTGGTTTTCCGTATTAACAGAAGACAGTGTCGGGCAAATTGCCGTCTCCACTCCTTTTATGCATCCCGTACCACAGCAGCCTGTCATAGATTCCGTCCATTATGAAAACAAATCTTTCACCCTGCATTGGAGCAAAGAGCCGGAGGATGATTTTCAGCAGTACGAAATTTTAGAAGCGTGGGATGAAGACCCTTACCATCTTACACCAGTGGATACCATTACCCTTCGAACAGACACCACCCTAACCTTAGGAAATATCCTTGAAAGTGAATATTATCTGTATCAGATAATCACTGGGGATCATTGGCAGCTTGAGTCCCGCGGACCTGTAATTTTAACCAGTGCATTTTATAAATTTGATGCCAATTATGGCGGAGCCAATAACGATGTCTTCTATGCCTCTGCTCCTTTTTCCTATGGATATTGGGCAGTAGGGGAGTCTTATACCGGTGGTGCATTGGCAGTAAAGGTGGACTCCTTAGGAAACATCCTGAATGCATTGTATCATGGAGTAAATGGATCTGGATTTAGAGCAGTGCAGCGTAGAGATAACGGTACCTTTTTACTGGCAGGATACCAGACTAATGGAACAGAACAGGAAGATGTTTGGGTACTGAATATGACGGAAGACGGCCTTGTCCTCTGGGAAAAAAGCTACGGGGAAAGTTTAAATGATGGCGCAAATGCCTTGGCAGAATTATCCACAGGATTCATCGGAATTACGGGGTATGCTCATATTGATCCTGGCAATCAGGATATCTGGGTTATTCAGTTGGATACAGATGGAAATGAAAACTGGAGGCGTACTTTTGGAGGAAACCAAAGGGATGTGGGGCATGATATTCTTCCCGCTGATGACGGAGGAATGTTCATTCTTTGCGAAACTCACTCTATGGGTGACAGTGAAGGGGATACCTGGATTTTAGAATTAGATGCAGAGGGAACTCCTGTGGACACCTTAACTATAGCTGGGGACGGTTTACAAATTGGCTATGGGTTTCAAAAATCACCCATGGGAGGGTTTACAGTTGCCGGTGCAGTGTCCGGTGGTACCAGTGGGATTACAGACTTTGCCATTTTCAGTATTGACAGCACAGGTGAAAAAAACTGGGAGCGCATCTTTGGAGGAGGTTTCAATGATGCAGCCTATTCCATCATTCATTCAGATGATGCTTGGGTGGCTGTGGGACAAACCTATTCCTTCAGTTCTGGACAGGGTGATATCTGGGTCATAAAAGTGGGGGAGGGTGGTGAATATATATGGGATCAGATGTTTGGCAAAAAATATGATGATGCAGGCTTTCATATTGGCATTGCATCGGATAAAGGGTTCATCATTAGTGGCAGCACCTATTCACCTGAGTATCAGAAAAATGGGTGGTTGTTAAAAACGGACACCCGCGGTAATTACCAGGGAATGGTAGAGTATAGCCCTTAGTTTTATCACTTCATTTTCACCAAAAAATCAAGGTGATTAAAGTAAATTTAGTATTACCTCTTTGTAATCTAAATGTTACCTATGTATTGATTTTACAGGGCAAGCCAATGACCAATGACCAATATCAACTCTCCTTTCGTTTGAAAAAATATATTTAACTTTAACCCATTAACTCACAAACAAAATTATATTCTAACCATGACAACCATTACCTATCACATTGAGGACATGCACTGTGAAAACTGTGCTGAAAAAATTACAAATGCACTTGAAAATCAATCCGGTGTTGAGGATATACACATTGAATTAGAGGATAAAACCATAAGAGTTGCAGGGGAAATATCTCCTGATTCAATTATCACTACTTTAGAAGAAATTGGGTTCAGTCCCAAGGCTGTAGAGATATAGGTCACATCAATTGCAACAACTTGTAACGGTTAGGGAGAAAATCTTCTCCTGACCCTTAAATTTATGCCTGAGCCATGGCACTTTGATTGTGCAAAATAAGACTAATCCCCTGGCAAATGATGGAGGGGGCAATTGCAACTGAAAGGGAAAACTATGCGATTTTTAACCTGGGTTATTTTTCTTGCATCATTTATATTGAATGCAGGAGAACTTGAAAAAAATGAACTTCCTGTTACCGGCCTGAACAAACAACTCATTCAAAGAGATTTCGAAAATGCCTTTGGAAAAGGATGGAATTTCAAATGGAATGAAAATGACACTCCCCATCGGATATTCGGAAAGGCAATTCCTAATACCTTTAATGTAAAAGATCCCATCGAATCAGAATATATTGCCCGGGAATTCATCACGAATCATCCCACCCTATTTTCCCTGCCTGAATCTCACCTTGATCTTTGGGTGAATGAACAGCGTGGAAATCTCCGCTATATGATTTTCAATCAGGTATATGAGAATATTCCTGTTTGGAATGGCAGAATTGATTTCCGCTTTCGCTCTGATGGAGATCTGGTTATGATTGGCCATGATGCCTATCCATTTCTTGAAGTGAATACCCAGCCAACCCTTTCCCAGTCGCAGGCAATTCTTAATTCAAAATTAGAAGTTGATTTTGATGCTGCTTTAGGGGATGAAGTGGTGGGTGACCCTGAAATTTTTATTTGGGTTGAACAGGGGGAAAAACCGGTATATCATTTAGCCTATTTGGTAGAACTTTTTGTTCATTCAATGGACCCCGAAGATCATGTACCGGTGCACCGCTGGAAGGTATTTGTAGATGCTCATGATGGCAGCATCCTTGAAAAATTTGATATGGTTCGCACGGCATCAGTAGAAGGACATGTGACAGCTCCTGTTAAAGATGAATTCTACGGAGAGACAACAGTGAGGGGGATGCCTCATGTTAAGGTGTCCATTTCAGGCGTTGGTGATACCTACACCGATGAGGACGGATACTATTCTATAGATATTGGAAATACTTCACGTACAGCAACGGTTAAACTAGAGGGCGCATATCTAAACACCAATAACAATAACGGCAGTGATGCCAACATTACCCGCACCGTTTCACCGGGAACTACAGAAGACTTTGACTTTGGCGGATTAAATTCCATTGCAGGTGAGAGGGATACCTATTATCATGCCAACTATATTCATGACTTTGTAAAAACGATTCATAATTGGTTCACTGGTGCGGATTATGTAATGCCAGCTGCCGTAAATATTGGCTCAGAAGATCCTTATTGGCCTTGTAACGCTTATTGGGATTATTCGGGAATCAATCTGTTCTCTGAAGGTGGTGGCTGTGCCGCCACAGATCAGATGGCTGATGTTATTTATCATGAATATGGTCACGGACTCCAACAGTTCATTTATGATCCTTATTCACCTCCCTACAGCAGTTCAGGACTCAGTGAAGGCTGCTCCGATTACTGGGCTATGACACTGACGAATACTCCCTGTTTGGGGAATGGATTTTTCGGTGAAGGAACCTGTTTGAGAGATGGTGAAAACACCCTCCAATATCCCGCCAATTCCTGTGGTGGACAGGTGCATTGTTTGGGGGAATACATCATGGGTTCCACCTGGAAAATGAGAGAAAACCTCATTGCACTGCATGGCTATGATAATGGAAAAGCCATAGCAGATAATGTGTTCTATTGGGCGCAAACAGGCAGACCTTCAAATGATCCTGATTTCCTGACTGAAATATTATTGGCAGATGATAATGATGGTTCTATTCAAAATGGAACTCCCAACTATATGCCCATCTGTGCAGGCTTTGAAGCACATAATTTGAATTGCCCCTATGAAGGACCTTTTGCAGACTTAGAATTTTCTGCTCCCGAATTAAATTTTGTGGTGGCCTCCGGAGAAACGGATGCACAGGGAATACTCATCTCTAATGTTGGCGAGGCCGGATCGGTGCTCACCTATAATTCCGGAGTATCTCCTTTTGAAGAAATTGGAGACGGACCGGATGCTTTCGGAAATTTTTGGTCTGATTCTGATCTTTCTTCAGACATTGCTGTTTCCTGGGTAGATATTGAAGGGATGGGAACGCAATATACCTTTCCCCATAATGACCAAGCCGGTGCCAGTATTGATATGGGATTTGACTTCCCTTTCCTTGGGGGAAGTTATTCCCAATGTATAATCAATGCCAATGGCTGGATCGGCTTTGGAGAAGATGCCACAACCTGGGAAAATATAGGAATTCCATCCTCTGCAGCACCGGGCCCGGCAATCTTTCCACTTTGGGATGATTTGAATCCTGTGAATGACCAATGCAACTCTTACTGTTCAGGGAATGTCTATCACTACAGCGATGGAGAAAAATTTGTCGTTTGGTTTGACCAGGTCGCTCACTGGTGGACAAATTTTGAAGACAGCTATTATGATTTTCAGGTAGTCTTATATCCCGATGGGAAAATTGATTTGAATTATAATACCCTTACCGGTGACCATTCCGCTACTGTAGGAATTCAGGATGCAGGGGGAAATAATGGGCTGGAAGTTGCCTTTGATCAGGCATACCTCCATGATGGACTCAGTCTGAAATTCAGTCAGGGGCCTGATTGGATTTCTGTTACACCTCCCACAGGCCAGGTTGATTCTGGTTCATCCCAAGCACTGATTGTCCAAGTAGATGCTTCCGGGTTGGATAATGGTCAATATGATGGATTTTTAAGACTGGTAACCAGTGGAGGTAATGCCGGGCTGCCAGTCTCCATGACAGTGGGTGGAAGCCCATCACTGCCAGGTGATATCAATAATGACGCTATGGTGAATATTCAGGATATCATTCTTCTTATAAACTTCATTCTGGATGTAAATACACCTGATGCAAATGAGTTTGCTTCAGGAGATATGAATAGTGACGGTGTACTGAATATACAGGATATTATCCTCCTGGTTAATGCAATACTTGGTTAAAGCTCAACATTTCTAATGTAATTATGTGAAAGGGAGATGGAATAACATCTCCCTTTTTCATTTTCATCCTGTTGAACTGTTTTTTCCAATGAATGAATTCGTGTAAATTATCATCCATGACAGCTGAACTTCTGCGGCGAAGATCTTTTTTTCTCATCCTCTTTATTTTACTATATTCCTGCGGGGGGGACCCTGTAGAAGATATAATTGATACCTACCAAGGGGGCAATAAAAAAGTATTTGTCCGCTACCATTCTGAGGAATCAGTCCTGGAAAAACATTTCTATAATGCAGCCGGTGAATTGGTCTATGTAGAACGGGACAGTCTCTCCAAAAGTTTTGATTTCCAAAACTTTCTGCAAGGTTCCTGGATTATGGAACGAATGACCGTCAATGATGAAATTGTATTTGAAAAGGACACTGTTTATAACCCTGAAAACCCTCCCAATGTATATCTATTCTCCGGAAAAAAATTATTAGTGTCAGGACCTCAATATTCAGCGGATTACTCCCTGCAATATTTAGACAGCAGTCAGGTAGAATTGGAAGGAAGATGGTTCTATGGGATTGAAGGAGAAAGTACGTACCGCACAGATAGAATTTATGACATTGATTATTTCCAGGTTCTTTCCTACTATTCCTTTCAATGGACTGAATTTCTTGAAGACCCGGAGAAGGAAGAAGAAGTCATCTTTACCCGTCTCATCATTCCACCCCCTGTAGAGGCAGAACCTGACACCTTTATTACTCCTGTAACAGACCTGGAATAACCCTCCAAAACCGAATCTAAAGGGTAGATTCGGAACTCCAAAACCGCCTCTTCGGAAGACTCCGATTTTGTGATATCTGTCACATCCAAAAATTTTTTTGGCGTGTATCACAAAATGCCATTTGGAACCCTCATAATATTAACCAAGCTTAAATGAGGATTTAAAAAATGGCAACACAAAATAACCAATTAGTTGAAGAAATAAATCAGACGGAATTCCTGAAAGCAATCTGTGAAGAAGCACCTATGATTACCATTGGCACACAATGTGGCGTGGGAAAGTATGAGTTTAAATCCATAAGCTACCGCAACAGTGAATTGGTACTGGAGTTTTCACTCATAATGGATAATAAACATTCTGATTCTGAGCGGATAGCATACAATTTGGGAAACCGTTGTGTATTAACAGCTGCCCAATATTTATATGCTTATGACTATAATGCATTTGCCTGATGGAGGCAGGAGGATATAAACTGTCTGGTACCACATAGGTGGTCGGAAGGAGCCGGATAGTATAAAAAGACCTCTCAATTTTTGAGGGGTCTTTTTTAATTAGAGTAAATTTTTGCTACGCAGGAAATGGTTAGTTTGAGTAATTTTTCAAATGGAAAATTACTGGAGGAATTAGCGAAAGGAATGATACCATTGTCTCCGAAAACCAAAGCAAACTGGCAGCTAAAACTATTTGGTCTGTTTAAAATTCCCCTCATCTACTTCTGTAAACCAAAAATAATTCATATTGATCAGTCCAGTTTAGAAGTCAGAATCAGGCTCACCCGACGAACCAGAAATCATTTAAATTCAATGTATTTTGGAGCATTGTCTGTTGGTGCAGATATAACCGGCGGTTTTTTAGCCATGATTCAGATTAGAGAGAGCAGAGCACCAGTTGCCCTTATTTTTAAGGATTTTAAAGCAGATTTTTTAAAAAGGGCAGAAGGGGATGTTCACTTTATCTGCAACGATGGAGATGCAATTACAAAATTGGTGAAGAAAGCAGTAGAGACAGGCGAACGGGAAAGTATGCCTGTGCATATAACGGCCACAGTGCCTTCAAAATCTGATGACCCCGTTGCCAAATTCATCCTGACCCTTTCATTGAAATTGAAGGGATGACTCTATATCCCTGTATGATGAGGGCCATAGTATTACTCATTCTGCTCTTCCAATTTCTGTCTGCACAAGTAGTGGAAGTGAGAAAAATCAATCACGAATTTAACAAGCCAGTGTTTCTCATGGGAATGCCAGGCTCCTCTGATACTTTGTTCGTTGTTGAACAAAAAGGCATCATTCAAACCATTGTTCACCATCTTAAAAATTACTCTCCCCTCCTCGATATAAGAAACCGGGTTCACCAACCTCTCATGCCGGGAGATGAAAGGGGGTTATTAGGCGCAGCTCTTCATCCTAATTTTCAGAAAAACGGCAGAATCTTTCTTAATTATGTGGATAAAGAGGATAGCACCATCATATCTGAATTTAAAGTAGAGCTAAACAGGCTGCAGGCCTCTCCTGACTCAGAAAGGAAATTGCTAACTTTCAAACAGCCCTACTCTAACCATAACGGAGGTCAAATAGCCTTTGACCCGGAGGGAAATCTGCTTATCAGTGTGGGGGATGGGGGATATGCCGGCGATCCTCATGGTAACGGCCAGAACCTGAAAACTCTGTTTGGAAGCATTCTCAGAATTAATATAGATGGTAGTCCGCCGTATGAAATTCCAAAGGATAACCCCTTTCTCGCTATTGATTCAGTCCAAAAAGAAATATTTGTTTATGGTGTACGCAATGCCTGGCGCTTTTCATTAGATGCAGATAATCATGATCTTTATATTGCAGATGTAGGGCAAAGCAGTTGGGAAGAAATCCATTATCTGCCCTGGCTTACTGCTTCAGGAGGTAACTTGGGGTGGAATGTAATGGAAGGCAGTCATTGTTACCCACCGGGAACTGATTGTGAAAAAAATACCTTTGATATCCCTATTTTTGAATACCCTAACAATGCCAATTATATGAAGACCCTCATTGGCTGGGAACAGAACGATGCACAAGGCTGCTCTATAACCGGCGGTTTTGTGTACAGAGGAAATAATCTCCCACAGAAAATGGGTCATTATTTTTTTGGTGATTATTGTACTGGGAAAATCTGGAGTTTTAAAGTAACAGAGGGAGCTGCAAAACAATTTAGTGAATATAGTATTGAGGGTCTTGAAGAAGATTTGTATTTGTCTTCATTTGGAGTTGATGGTAAAGGAGAGCTCTATATTCTCAATCACAGCGGTTTCATTTATAAAATGGTTGCTGTTAAATAATGCGATCCCTCCTTCTGGGTTTATTTATTTCTTACAGTTTCTGCTGTGAAATCGGTTATACTGAAATTGAGGGGGATTGCTATTTTGAAGGTGACCTGTTATTTTTAACGCAACTCATACAAGAGAGCCAAGTAGGTAAGAATCCACCCCCACTGCATCTGCCTCCCCTGGATTTAGGTGCTCAGATTTGGGAAGAAGGCAGGCTGGTGGACTTTTGCTGCTCTACTTCAACCAGCACAGAATGTAGAATGCCTTTTGAGTTAGCAGGGAAAATACCCCGGTCCCTGGAAAACCTGACCCGATTACGTCGCCTCTCACTGGAATCGAATGCGTTACTTGGAATCATTCCCAAAGGAATAAAATATCTACAATCATTAGAATCCCTGTCCCTGTCTTCCAATAATTTCAGCGGAACTGTTCCCCGCGAATTGGGTGAGTTAAAAATTCTGAGGAAACTGGCATTGAACAGCAATCGCTTTTCAGGTTTACTTCCCAAAGAAATTACTCAAATGTACAGCCTGGAATGGGTGTATTTGGCTTCAAATTTTTTTACTGGAAATCTACACCCTGAATTTGGTGAGTTGCAGAGAATAACCTATTTTAATGTGTCCAATAACCAATTTACAGGAACTATCCCCGCCACATTTGGCCAATTATCCAAACTTCAATATTTAGATTTATCAGAAAACAAATTTACAGGAAGTATCCCCGGTGAATTAGGTGAGTTAAAGTTATACCGGATTAATTTGGAGAGGAACCAGTTAACGGGAATCATTCCCATAGAACTGGGAAATTTAACTGAAGTGGTTCAAATAAATTTGGCAAATAATCAATTAGAAGGAAGTCTGCCGCAATCATTAGGGTATCTTCCCCGGTTGAAAAGATTAGAAGTACATAATAATAAAATTTCAGGCAGCATCCCCAATACATTTTCTGAACTGATCTCTCTGGAAGAATTCCACGCAACCAACAATAAGTTTAGCGGCTCACTTCCGGAAGGACTTTCAAAATTAGAACAATTACGCTATGTTGATGTGAGTTTTAATGAACTCTCAGGAGAACTACCGGTAATGTTATTTGAATCGCCCTCTCTGGAAACTCTATTTATTCAGGGGAATGAATTTACAGGGCAGCTACCGTCTTCAATTTGTGAAAGAGAGCAGTCCCTGAAGACTCTATTTTATGGAAACGAAATTTGCCCTCCTTACCCTCCCTGTCTAAAGTTTATTGGAAAACAAAGATGCGCAAACTGATTCCATCACTTCTGCTGATTCACTTTCTGTGGATTTGGGCTGGTGATTCTTTTGTACTCATGGTCTCTTTTGACGGATTTCGCTACGATTATACACAATGGGCAGAGACACCGAATTTTGATTTAGTAGCCAAAAACGGAGTTAAAGCAGAGGGATTAATACCCGTCTTCCCATCTCTAACTTTTCCGAACCATTATTCCATTGCTACAGGTGCCTATGCAGGAACCCATAATATAACGGGAAACTCCTTTTACGATAAATCTCTGAAAGAAAAATACAGCCTTTATGAACGGGAAAAGGTGAGAGATGCTCGATTTTACAAATCAGAACCTATATGGGTTACAGCTGAACGGCAAGGGGTTAAAGCAGCCTCCTATTTCTGGGTAGGTACCGAAGCCCCTATTAAGGGATATTCACCATCCATTTTTAAATATTACGATGGTAAAGTTCCTTTTAAGTCTCGAGTGGACTCTGTCACCGCTTGGTTTAGTCTCCCTGAAAAACACCGCCCACGGTTAGTCATGCTGTATTTTTCTGAACCAGACCATACGGGACATGTGCATGGGGTTGACTCATTGAAAATTAAAACAGAAGTGGAATCCATGGATAGCCTGCTGGGATATTTATTGACCGAATTAGAAGTATTAGAAATATACCCTCGATTAAATATTATCATCACCTCTGATCATGGTATGACAAATGTAAGTAAAGACCGATTGGTAGTACTAGATGAATATCTTAGTCAAATGGATGATTTATATATAAATGGGAGAGGAACCCATGTGCAATTTGATCTAAAGAAAGGGGCAGGGTATAAAAAATTACCAGAAGAACTGAGGAAGATACCCCACACATCATATTGGAAAAAGGAGGATATTCCTGACCGTTTTCATTTTGTTAATCAAAATACCGGTGAGTTTATTTTATTAGCAGATGAAGGTTATTTTATTACCACAAAAAAATCATTGGATGAAAGAGAGTTTACCTTGGGAGGTATGCATGGTTATGACCCTCAAATACCCTCTATGTGGGGTATTTTTTATGCCATGGGGGCAGCAATAAAAACTGAATATACTATTCCTGCATTTGAAAATATTCATATTTACCCCTTAGTCTGCCATTTACTTGATATTAAACCCTATGGTGATACTCCCGATGCACCGCAGGGAAAACTAGAAGTATTAATACCCATTTTGGAGGAATAAAATCTTGGACCAATTCTTTTATGCGACTGAAATATTTGAAGATAAAATCATTCTTCCGGAAGAGGAGGCTCACCATGCTCTGGTAGTATTGAGAAAACATAAGGGGGACACACTACAGGTGGTAGATGGAAAAGGAAATTTGTTTGACTGTATATTAGACTCCATGGACCCGGAAAGCTGCCATCTTCAAATTAATGAGAAAATAGAAAATTATGATGCTGTCACTCATCATATCCATATAGGATTTTCTCCCCCAAAAAGTCATGACCGGGTGGAATGGTTTGTAGAAAAAGCCACTGAATTAGGCATACAGGAAATAACTTTTATTCAGACACAACATTCTGAGCGGGCAATGATTAAGTCGAAACGCATTCAAAAGCGAATCATATCTTCTATGAAGCAATCCTTAAAAGCACACTTGCCCATAATCAATGATATTTTACCTCTTTCTGAATTCATTGAAAATGCAGGGGAAGAAAATAGGTATGTAGGGTATTTGGGTGAGGAAGATAGTCCTCTTTTATCAACAATTGTGAATCCTGGAGAAAGGTATTGCGTACTTATAGGCCCCGAAGGGGATTATTCTCCAAAAGAGATTGCTGAAGTTAAAGAATTTGGATTTATACCAGTATCCTTGGGAAAGAGCCGGTTACGTACTGAAACAGCAGGGGTAGCTGCCTGTCATCGTATGTATAAAATAGGTAGTTCATTAACTACTAAATTTACTATAAG
>CAZKEL010000057.1:0-13627 GCA_964551815.1 uncultured bacterium | reverse complement strand
AGTTTGCACAACTACTAACTTAACACTTGGTACAACTTTTGGGGGGCAGGCCAAAAACGCCCCGTTTCCGGAGCGCTTTTCAAGTCTTAGTTTAAGGAAGGGGATGAATATCTAATATCCCATATCCATATCTCCGCCACCGTCATGAGAATGACCATGTCCCCGGCGGTCTTTTTCCTTCTGCATTTCCCCAAAATGATATTTAACATTGATTGAAAAGGTCCGTCCTCCCCGTGAGGATAAAATATCAGTGTATTGCAGAACGTCCTTCCCTTCAGAGTCTGTTATGGGTTCATAAGCAAACAATTGAAAACCGCCTGAGTCAAATAAATTATTTACACTAAAAGAGACATTTACCCTGTCATTAAAGAGAGATTTTGAAATGCCGGTATTTGCCCACAGGGTTCCTTTACTTCCAAATAAGGTGCCGCCTGGTACCTTCATTTTCATATAATAAAATCCAAATTCATAGCTGAATAATTTGATGTATTTCTCCGGCAGGTTAATGCGCATATACATATTCATTCTTTCATTCTTGCCATTAAGTTGAAAGTCATTTGAACTGTCGTTTAGTTCATTGATATTGTAGCCGCCGCCAATGGTTTGTCCCATTACCATGGTAAATAGTTCAAAGCCTACATCTGTAGCAGATTCAGCATTTCTAAAGGTGATGATATTTCCTGTTAAGTTATCATATTTTCCATCATAGTCATACCATTGTATAGAATTGGTAATAGTTCTAAAATATACATTAGAATAGAAAAATCCCATTGGGATGGGGCTTTTATAGGATAGTTCATATTGAGTTGAAAATTCAGGTTCTAAATCGGGTTTCCCTACAAAGATGAAACTATCATTATACACATTTCTTGGGAAGGGTCGTAACTGACCCCAGGAACCATGACTACCACCGCCGGGCCTTTCAATGCGCCTGCTAATGCCAAATTGGATGTTTTGCTTTTCAGTTATATTATATATCAAATGAAAATCAGGGAAGTAGTTTGTTTCAGATACCTCTGTTGTACCACTGTCAATTTCTTTTAACAGATTGGCATAAATTGAGGTATCCGTGGAAGCCACCTCAACATGATCAATTTTTTCAAAGGTGATATTTTTATCAACAAATTCAATTCTAAGGCTGGGTTTTATACTGAATTTTTCATTTAATTCAAGTTGATATTCTCCAAAAAATCCATGAATATTTCTTACCATCGTAAAATCATTTTTTCCATTTAGACTGGAAAGTTCAAAATTTAAACTTTCCTTTGTATCAAGAAATCTTCCATCATAACCCAACTCAATTTTACTGTCTTCATTCAGGGGGAGTTTATAGTTGAAATCTGCTTCATAATTGTTTTCTTTTTCGATAATAGTCGTTAAATAGGGATTTAACTTTTCATATTCATCATCTTTACCGCCATGAGAAGATGCGCTGAAAAATATTTCTTCATCCGGAGTGTCATAGGATTTTACAATTTCAACATAACTCTCTAAATGAAAATTATTATTATCTCCTTCAGAGGAGTTTTTTGTAAAATTTGTATCCAGAGTTCCATCCTGAAAATATTCCTGTTCAATCGTTTTATCTTTAATATGTTTTTTATACACTATTTCGCTGTTAAGCTTTAGATTCTCATTTATTGAATAATCTGAACCCAATGTAAAAGCTCGTGAAAAGCCCTTTCCATTATTGAAAAAATCATATTTATAGCCGTCATAATCATAGTATTTCGCATCATCTATTTGATTATAAACTTCTCTAAAACCGTTTTGAGTTCTCATTCGGTTATTCAATGAAAATGAGGTGTAAATATTGTATTTATCCGTTTGGTAATTAGAATAAAAGGTTGAACCATTCATATCATCAATGCTGTTGAAACTGTTATGTTTTACATTGAGTTTAATGCTGCCGTTTATACCGTCATAACGACCTTTTTTCAGAACAATATTAATGATGCCTGCCATCCCTTCGGGGTCATACTTTGCCGAAGGAGAAGTTATCACTTCAACTCTTTCAATTAAAGATGCAGGTATGTTATCTACTTCACCACCTGATCTGTTGGGGCGGTCGTTGACAAGTATTTTAACATTTGGGTTTCCTCTGAGTGATACTTCACCGTCCTGATCTACCGTTACCATGGGAACCTTATTCAGCACATCCTCTGCCGTACCACTGTCCGCAATAATATCATCTGAAGAATTGTAAATCATTTTATCTGTTTCAAATTCGAAAATAGGCTTATCCTCAATTACCTTTACTGCGTCCAGTTCAAGTGCAGCAGCAACGAGTTTGATCTGCCCCAAATCTTTTATAGGATTTTTCTTCAAATTCAGTTTGACTTCAGGAATGGACACGGTTTCAAATCCCATAAATTCAATCCGTACTTCGTAATTCCCAGGTTGAATGTCATGTACCTTAAATTTTCCGTTCGAATCCGTTACACCACCGGTAACCAGTTCACCAGCTGGGTTATAAAGAGAGATGGATACATATTCAATGGGAGTGGTGCTGGCAGAGTCAACCACGCTTCCGGAAATTTCACATCCTGATCCGTGGTAATGTTGATGTCCGCCGGGTCCGTGGCTGTGTCCTTGAGCTGATAAGGCCTGGATGATTCCAAGGCTAAATAAAATAAAATATTTTAACATTATAATTCCTTTTTTGACAGAAAATCCTGTATTATTTAAGTTCACAGGAAACGGTAAAATGTACCGTTTCAAAGAGGACACTTTAATTTATTGACAAAAACAGACAGGTTTTAGTTTCGATTAAAGCCTGTAAATTTACAGCTTTTAGCACATCACTTAGGAGATAACAGTTGCTATTCTTATTACTATTTTCCAGCGTACTTTTTTGCATGTATCTGTTTGTAGGTTGGCGGTTTATTTATCCATTAGAAATCACACCGCTGGTGAAAACTATATCAGGACTCATTTTGTTCCTGTTTTATTGTTTTCCATTGCTTATTTTTTATTTTCACTTTAACAGGATAGATACATCCTTCTCCCGCGTCATAAACTGGTTGGGATATACGGGGCTTGGGTTGGTAAGCCTGCTCTTTTTCATTCAATTGGGGATAGAGTTTTACGATGGCATTAAACTAATAATTGGAAAAACGCATCAGTTTGATCCTGCACGAAGAGCATTTCTTGGGCTTTCTGCTAAACAAATTGCAGGAGGATTAGCAGGTATAGGGACACTCTGGGGTTTATATTCTGCTACAAAGACGCCTGAAATTGTGAGGATTGAGGTTCCCATAAAGAATTTACCTCCTGCACTACAGGGGCTTCGACTTGCACAGATTACTGATCTCCATGTAGGCAGTATGATTAGAGGAGAGTTTGTAAAAAAGGTGACAAATACTCTAAATAGCCTGGATGCAGATATGTTGTTTTTTACAGGCGACGCTGCTGACGGCTCTGTGAAACATTTTGGAGCGTACCTGGACTCTTTTAAAAATGTGAAACCAAAGTATGGAAAATATTTTGTCACCGGAAACCATGAATATTACTCAGATATGAATGGTTGGCTGAGAAAGATTGAAAGCCTGGGATTTAAGATTTTGGTGAATGAGAGTCAAAATATTGTCATCAATGGAGCAACCCTCATGATTACGGGAATTCCTGACAGAGGGGGAGGGCATTTTTCAAAGATCCATAAAACAGACATGGAAAAGGCAGTTGGGGGAATGGGCAAGCCCGATGCAAAAATTCTCTTAGCCCATCAGCCCAAAGATGTTGAGCATGCAGTAAAATATGATTTTGATCTGCAGCTTTCGGGGCATACCCACGGCGGTCAGTATTTCCCCTTCAGTGTATTGGTTCAGTTAGCCCATCCATTTATTAAGGGGTTGCATAAAAAGGAGAATACCTGGGTATATGTCAATCAGGGAACAGGGTATTGGGGACCGCCTATGCGGATTGGTACAGTTCCGGAAATTACAGAAATTAAATTGGTTTAGGTGGAACAACAAACTGTCCCGCCTATGTTTTTGGATAACTGGTCAGCAGATTAAATGCCTGAGATTCCTATTAGTGACTAATCCTGAAATACTGGGTTATTGAAACTCCCCAAATACACCCCGCAGTATATCTGATATTTCACCCAGCGTTGCATCATCTTTCACCGCTTCAATTATGACAGGGATTAAATTTTCATCTCCTTCAGCGGCAGTCCTCAGTTTCTGCAGAGCAGCTTCTACATTTTTTAAATTTCTGTTTAGTTTTACTGTTTGCAGTCTATCCAATTGTAAAGCCACCGCTTTTTCATCAATACCTTGGGTCTCAGGGACTTCAGCTTCCTTCGTGTCAAATTTATTCACACCTATGATTACATTTTCTCCCTCATCAACGGCTTTTTGATAATCATAAGCAGATTTAGCAATTTCATTTTGTTGAAACTCATTTTCGATAGCAGAGACAGCTCCACCCAGTGTATCAATTTTTTCAATTAAACCCTTGGCTTCAGCCTCCAACTCATCAGTTAAATTTTCAACATAGTGGCTGCCGGCAAGAGGGTCCGCCACTTCAGGAATGCCTGACTCAAAGGCAATGATCTGTTGGGTACGCAGAGCCAGCCGTGCAGATTTTTCTGTAGGTAATGCCAGGGCTTCATCCTTTGAATTAGTATGCAGAGACTGAGTACCGCCTAATACTGCGGCGGTTGCCTGCAAAGTAGTCCGTACTACATTGTTTTCAATCTGCTGTGCCTGTAGAGTAGATCCCGCAGTCTGCGTATGAAAGCGGCACATCATGGCTTTAGGCTCTGTTGCACCGAAGCGGTTCTTCATAATCACTGCCCACATCCTCCGGGCAGCTCTAAACTTTGCTACTTCCTCGAAAAAATGGTTATGGCAATTAAAAAAGAAACTGAGGCGCTTGCCAAATTGGTTTACATCCAGCCCTTTGTCTTTGGCAGTCTTTACATAGGCAATACCATTTGCCAGAGTAAATGCAATCTCCTGGGCAGCCGTTGAGCCTGCTTCACGAATATGATATCCGGAAATGGAGATGGTATTCCATGAAGGCATTTCCTGAGAGCAGAATTCAAAGAGATCGGTGATAATCCGCATACTGGGTTTGGGTGGGAAAATATAGGTTCCCCGGGCAATGTACTCTTTCAGAATGTCATTTTGAATGGTCCCTCTCAGTTGTTTTCTGCTCACACCCTGCTTTTCTGCAGTTACTATCAAAAATGCTAACAATATAGCAGCGGTAGAATTGATGGTCATTGAAATGGACACGTCACTTAAGGGAATATCCTGCATGAGGACTTCCATATCTGCCAGAGTGGATACAGGAACACCAACCCTGCCTACTTCAGCGGCAGCCATTTTATGGTCTGAGTCGTACCCTGTTTGAGTTGGCAGGTCGAAGGCAACGGAAAGTCCCATCACGCCCTGTTCAAGAAGGTAGCGGTAGCGTTTATTGCTTTCTTCTGCAGAAGTGAAACCGGCATACTGGCGCATTGTCCAAAGTTTGCCGCGGTACATATCCGGGTAAATTCCGCTGGTGAATGGAAAATTACCAGGAGGAGCACCCTTCCCGTAGAAAGATTTTTCTTTGGATTCCTTATTCATAAATATTTAAAATAACTTCCTATCTCTTCCAATTATGCAACTTTGATACTCTGCATAGGGAATTTAATTCATCCCCCGTTCTTTCTTAACCTGGCTGTAGGCATCATTCAGGGCTTTAAACTTTTCTTCTGCCATTTTTTGGAACTCTTCTCCCAAATGATGCACCTTATCAGGGTGAAATTTAGCGGCCATCTTTCTATAGGCTTTTTTCACTTCTGTATCAGTGGCATCCGGAGTAATCTCTAATATTTTATAAGCAGCAGTGGTATCCTTATAAAACATGGCTTGAATGGATTCAAAGTCTTTCCGGGAAATTCCCAGATAATTGGCAATAGTATGAATGACCTTTACTTCAAGAGGATGTACATGTCCATCCGATTGGGAAAGTCCAAACAGGATATGAATCATCTGTAATCTTGAGGGATGATCCATATTGGCTTTAATTTGCAAACACACATCTTTGAGTGGATATTCTTGTTTTAGAATTTCACGAAAGAGGTGAATTCTGTCCTGAGCATAGGTTTTTCCAAATTGTTGAATGAAGAACTGTTTCACGAACTCCAGTTCAGATTTTTTCAATTCATGGTCTGCCTTCATCACCGCAGCGAAGAGAATGAGGAGAGCAGACCCAAAATCACCGGCACGTGTGGATGTGCCCTGTCTGTAACCTTGATAGCTGCTTTTAAACCCTGAGTTATTTTCTGACATGGAACCCAGGGCATATCCCAAAATACCGCCCATAGGACCAAACATTGCCCAGCCCAGGCCTCCCCAGAGCCATTTATTCCATCCAGCCATCAGGATTCAATCTCCATAATTAATTCTCCTTTTTCAACGGCACTGCCGGGGGTAACATGAATTGTTTTTACTATCCCCTCGAAGGGGGAGTCAATCTCATTTTCCATTTTCATGGCTTCTAATATGAGTAATTTCTGCTGTGCTTTTATTGACTCTCCCTGAGTGACAAAAATCCGGCTTACCATTCCCGGGATTTGAGCCCGTACCTGCCCCTCATTGCGGGTATTGGTGTTACTTAGTCCAAATTTTTTCAACAGGATTTCAGTATCGTCCTGCACCGTTACAATATGAGTATGATGGTCAACGGTTACCTCAAAACCATCTGGTTCTTCTATTATTGTGAGATAATGACTTTTATTATCTAATAGAAGAGAAAATGCATTTTCACCTAAAGATACTAAGTCCACTTCAACCTTTCGTGGATGGCCAACGATGGTAATCTTTTCCGGTGCATGGGTAAAATCAAAATCTAATTCGGTATCGTCTATTATTGTACGGAAATTCATCTTAAAGCCTCTTTCCTGCCTGAACTAGACCATAGGGCAGCATTGGGCTTTACCCTTTTAACAGAACCGGTTTGATGTGTTTGTAAAGTAAATTGTATGGCACCGATTCGGGCAGCCATCATACGATCCTCTTTATGAATGGTAAGTTCAGACAGTACTTCTTCTTTAATACTATCCAAAGTGTGAGTTGAATATTTTCCCTTTTGAAAGGCAGGATGACGAAACACCATAAGACAAAAGGGGATACTGGTTTCAATACCTGCTATGTGAAATTCATTCAACGCACGAATCATACGGTTTAGGGCAGTTCTGCGGTCTTTCCCCCAGGTGATGAGTTTACCCAGCAAGGGATCATAATAGGGGGTGATTTCCTGTCCTGCCCGAACCCCCTCATCCAATCTTACACCTAACCCCTGTGGAAAAGTTATTTCTGTAATCTTTCCGGTGGAAGGGGTAAAATTTGTAAATCCGTCTTCAGCATAAATACGGCATTCAATGGCTGCTCCCTGTGGCGAAACATCTTCCTGGCAAATAGACAGTTTTTTCCCTGCTGCAACCCCAATCTGTTCCTGTACCAAATCAACATCCGTCACCATTTCCGTGATGGGATGTTCTACCTGCAGGCGGGTATTCATTTCCAGAAAATAATATTTTTTATGTTTATCTACTAAAAACTCTACTGTACCGGCACCCTCATACTTACATGCTCTGGTAATTTGCAGCGCAGCCTGTGCCAGGGATTGACGCAGCTTCTCATCAATAAACGGAGAGGGAGTTTCTTCAATGATTTTCTGGTAGCGGCGTTGAATAGAGCATTCTCTTTCACCCAGTGTTACGGTATTACCATGTTTGTCAGCAAAAACCTGAATTTCTATATGGTGTGGATCTTCAAGATATTTTTCAAGATACACCCTGTCATCAGAAAATGCCTTCCCCGCTTCCGACTTGGCTCTCTCCATGTTGTTCTCAAGTTCAGTTTCAGTGTGAATGATTCGCATACCCTTACCCCCGCCACCGCCTGCAGCTTTAATGAGTACCGGGTAACCCATTTCAGAAGCTGTCTTTTTCGCATCAGATAAATTATTGACAGGTTCAGTAGTTCCCGGCACTACAGGAACACCAGACTTAATGGCAAGATTCCGGGCAGCCATTTTGTCCCCCATGGTAGTAATGATCTCTGCTGAAGGGCCAATCCAGGTGAGCCCCTTCTTTTGAACCCTTAGTGCAAAGGCAGCATTTTCAGAGAGAAATCCATAACCGGGATGGACGGCATCTGCTCCTGATTTTTTCAGGGCTTTAAATATTGCATCTTCATTCAAATAGGAATCAGAGGAAGGGGGAGCTCCCACATAATAGGCTTCATCTGCTTTTAATACGTGGGGAGCAGTGCGGTCAGCTTGGGAGTAAATGGCAACGGTTTGAATTCCCATCTCTCTGCAGGTTCTAATTACCCGAATGGCAATTTCCCCTCTGTTGGCAATGAATACCTTCTGAAACATGAAGGGAAAATTATACTTGAATTTCCTCCAGTTAATAGTATTCTTTTCCTATGCCAGTGGTCATTTGTCACCAGTAAACCTGCCATTAATATTGTTTAAATCGTTATCAATTATAATGGTTGTGTTACAAATTCCCATGGAATTCAAAACTCCTATCATCATCTCAGCGTTACTTCCTAAATTTCAAGCTATGGATTCTCTCTTTAGCAAGCCCATCCATTATTATTCACCAATCTTATTTTATTTGTGTACCACGCTCCTTTTTCCCACTGATGGGGAAAAGGTATTGGTGCAGAAAGTTGAAGGTGATGTAAAAATCATTCCGGCCCTAATAAAAACTATTCCGGGTCCTGCAATTGCCGGGAAAACCCTCTCCTCGGGAGATTTGATCAAAACCGGGCCTTCAGGCAGAGCAGAATTATTAATTTCCCATAACCAGATGAAAGTCAAAATGCATCCCAATAGTGAACTGATGTATATGGGTAACAAAGACTGCTATTTGAAAACTTCAAAAGGACTTCTCTTTGTTATAAAAGATGAGGATACCAGCGAGGGATGCAAAATTCAAACTTCCAGATCAGAATTAGAAATATTTACAGGAGAATTACTATTAAGCACAGGTGATGAGGAAAGATTTTTCTCCTTAAAGGGCGACATTTCGGTAACGATAATCGAGGGGAAAAACAGAGTAACCCTCTCAGCAGGAGAAATGACGCAGATTTCAAATAACCACCTAAAGGAAAAAAGTCAATTTGAAAGTGCAGATATTCCAGAGGAATATTATAACAGGTATATTCAAAACCAATTGGAGGAAAATACTTCCCCTGTATTTACCTTATTAACGCCCTTATCCCCTGAGTTTGCAAAGGAGCGGGAAAACACAACTGACACACCTAAAAGGTTTTTTGTGAATATTGACGGGGGATTTACCTTATTGGGTGATTATCAATATTCTCATGCAGCACTAAAACCTGCCTACTTCGGGGAAAGTGTCTATTTGGCGTATAATCTTGCTGGATTTATTGGTATATCAGATTCAGCTGAAAATATAAATAGGTTTTCCTCTCTTTCCCGAATTCTGGCACCATTAGATTTGCGAGTTAATACGCCCCGGATTTCAATCCGTGCAGGCAGAATTGACAAGCTCACTTTCGGTCATGGAATCCTTCTGAAAAATTATACCAATACAGTAAGTTACCCCCTGCTTCAGGATGGCGGGATCCAGATGGACTATACCTCATATACAGAAAGGTTTTCCACTCAATTTTTTATATCCGGTATTGAAGAACTTACCACAGGAGGAGGAATCATCGGACTATACAGCTCAGGATTAATAAATCCCCTCATACCTTTACGCTTAGGGATTGGTGTGGTGTCAGATTTTAATCAGTTAGGAACCCTGCCGGATACTACTTGGGGGGAGAGAAAAGCACCCACTGCATCATCAACAGGATTTCAGGCAGGATTTACCTATCATCTTGGGGGCGATCTGAGAAAAGATACCTATCTATTTGGTGAGCTTTCGATACATACCTTTGGCCAATCTCTGCGCTATATCAAATCGGTTGCATCCGCCGGGGATACCACCGAACAGGGGTTCGAACGCTCCCTTTCCTACGGTTTTACCGCACCAGGCATTTGGTGGAAGCTGGGTCATTTTAGTCAGGCAAAACTTGCCTTTACTTTCGCTTCTGCCCTCCATCAATTACCCTATTTTAATGAAAGTTATTCTCTGGAGAGGCTTCATTATGTTCCGGCATCAGAGGTGACTGCAATTGAAAGTGCTGAGCCTTATGGGGAAGATGATAAATGGACCTCTATGGTAAAATCTTATTATTCTGGGAATGACAGCAGTGCCTACTATCTGCCTAAAGATATTAAAAATTTATTAGACCCCACCTATAATGCCTACGATAAAATAGGGCTATTGGTAGTTTATCAGCATACATTCAGAACCTATTATGAATATAGTTTAGAATTTATGTACTTAACAGAAACAGGAACTACGGCGAAGGCAAATAATTATTATTCTTTAGGAATTGAAGCAGCTATTCATGAAGGATTAATACATGGAATTTCAGAATTAGGGTTATATTATAAGCATCAATTTTCCCCTGTGTTTTTTTCTACCTCAAATGCAGAGAATGTTTTATATGGATTTAATGTTGGGATAAAACTGTTAAAAAGGTTGACTTTTATCATTCAGAGCCGGACAGTATTTTTTGACAAGAATTTAGATGGAAAAACCGATAAAATTACCACCCAGGGAATTAACCTGAAATTTGCATTTTGAAAAAAATTAGTTTTAAAGATTTTGCTGCAATTCTCTCCGGTATGAGTCTGATTGGTCTGTCCGTTGGATTCATTTTGGGTTACTTTGTGCATTTCCAGACCCAGTCCTTTTTATGGATGTATCTGTCGGCACCTTGTTTAGGGCTGGGCAGTGGATTAGTAATTTATGGTACTCTTTACGGAAGAAATGTAAATTAAGTCAATGGCTGAAGACAAAACAGATCAAAACCAGGAACAGGAATTAGAAAATCCTTTATCCTTATTAGAGAAGAAGAGGAAAGGATTATTAGATGAACTGGATGAACATTTAGAGAAGGTGGGGGATAATTATGGTCCCATTTTGTTGGAGGAGCTGCAAAACAGATTAGAGTTCATCGTAAAGAGTTTTCATGAGGAAGTGGAAACATTGTTTAAAGAGTCATTTAAGAAATGGCAGGTGAAAGATTCACAGCTACGGGATTTATTACAGGGGGAAATGAATCTTCCTGCAGCTGCACCTCCTCAATTGGAAGATGAAAAGGATGAATCTGCCACTCCGGAGTTTATCAAAGGGGTAGAATTTGGACCGGTGAGACCTAAATAAGTTGCATTGATTAAGATAAAAGCCCTTTAAATTTCCCACCCTTTTTCACAGGGCCCTTAGCTCAGTTGGTTAGAGCAGTGGACTCATAATCCATTGGTCCGGGGTTCAAGTCCCTGAGGGCCCACATTGAAACCCTTCGATTAATCGAAGGGTTTTTAGTAATCAAAAGTAATCATAATTAGTCAAATATATCCTAAATAGGGCACAAAAGGTGGGTAACAAGGCGCAATTCTTCTACGTTTTGATACTATTACCAGGCAAATTGATTTCCTAAATTGGGTTCAAGCTTGTCCATCGTATCCGCCTGGCGGCGGAGTAGATGGATCCCTGAGGACCCACTCGATGCCAAAACCCTTGATTGGAATCAATCGAGGGTTTTTTAATTATAATAAATTTTCCCCCTTGTGTTCAGTAAAGACGCCCTATACCCTAGTAAACAATTACAAAATAGTAAATACAGGTATAAATACTTTCAATTTGTACATATTAAATGTTAAATTTCAATTGCGGTCCCAATCAAATGAATCACTCTATAATAATGAGGAAAAACAATGAATGATAGATGGCTATCTGTAGCCGAAATCTGTGAATATCTTGGTGTTAAACGAGATACTGTTTATAAATGGATACAGGAAAAAGAGTTTCCTGCCCATAGAGTTGGTAAACTGTGGAAGTTTAAAGCAACTGAAGTAGATGAATGGGTAAAGAGGAAAGATAAAAGTTGAATAAACCACCTTATACAATCACATCTAAAATTTTAAAGCTGACCAGTGACATTGTAGAAGCAATGGCTAAAATTAAACAGTTTGAAAAATCACTCTCTACTCCAAAACTTAGAAAGAAAAATAGAGTTAAATCAATTACGGGTTCATTGCAGATTGAGGGCAATACATTAACAGAAGAAAAAGTAACTGCAATGATTGAAGGGAAACGCGTATTAGGCTCAGTGAAAGAAATTACTGAAGTTGAAGGTGCGATTAAAGCGTATGATCATTTAGATAAATTTGATTTTAAAAATATAAATGATTTACTCCAGGCCCATCAATTGATGATGAATAATTTACTTACCGATGCTGGCAGTTTTAGAAAAGGAAATGTGGGCATAATGGGTAAAGATGGAGTAAGTCATATTGCCCCACCTGCAATAAGAGTAAATGAACTCATGAACAATCTGTTTGATTGGCTTAGTACCACCGATGAACATTTATTAGTAGCCAGTTGTATTTTTCATTTTGAATTTGAATTTATCCATCCATTCAGTGATGGTAATGGTCGAATTGGCAGACTATGGCAAACGGTAATACTAAAAGCATACAAAGACTTTTTTGGATATCTCCCAATTGAAAGTATTGTTAAAGAGAATCAACAGAAATATTATAATGCTTTAGAACTAAGTGGTACTAATGGTGAATGTACCGTTTTTATAGAATTTATGCTTGGTGTAATCTTGAAAACTGTAAAAAACCAGGTGAGCAATGTCCCTTTAAATGACCCTATATATGACCCTTTAAAAAGATTAGATGAAATAGTAAAACTCATCAAAAAAGATAAAGGACTCACCATAACAAACATAGCTCAAAAGCTAAAAGTATCGGATAAAACGATTAAAAGAGATATAAAAAAACTGAAAGATGAGAAGAGAATAAAAAGAGTCGGCAGTTTAAAAGGCGGACATTGGGAAGTTCAATAGATGTATAAGCCAATTGAATATAATTTAAAAGTAAATTAAAGGAACACAATTAATCATATAAGTATGATATCAAGTAAGATTCCAAAAAAAAAATAGAGATAATCCTTCCTATTCAGTGTCAATTACTACAGGTAAATTGATTTCCTAAATTGGGTTCAAGCTTGTCCATCGTATCCGCCTGGCGGCAGAGTAGATGGATCCCTAAGGGCCCACTCTTCTTCGTTTCCCTACGAAGAGCAGGCAATTTTTCACTTTGCTACGATTGGCAAGCCAAATCTTCACTTTGCTACGATTGGCAAGCATGAAACCCTTCGATTTATCGAAGGGTTTCTTTATATTTAATACATAATTATAAGGAGTTATTTATGAAGAAAATAATATTTTTATGGATAATACTTTCATCACTTTCTTACTCAAAGGTTAAATTCGAACCAAACTTTCGGTTGGGTTTATTGGCACCGAAAAATCCAGGTGTAGTTAGCTTAGGTGGTGATTTTGTTTTTTCAAATAAATTTTCTACTTATTTATCTGCAGGCTTTCCTTCAGCCGCATTAATTGGTTTTGGTGTAGGTATCCATGAAAATTATTATGAATCTGGGTTTAATGCCAATGTAGGTTTTGGTTTAATCGTCAAATTTACAGACCTTATCCCCACCTTGTGATAAATTAAAGTCAAAATA
>CAZKEL010000056.1:0-15370 GCA_964551815.1 uncultured bacterium | reverse complement strand
TGGATAGCCGTCTTTAAGGATGATCTCTGTGTAGGGGCCAGGTTGTGGACAGAGGATGCAACTACGGACATCCCTGCCATGGGTGATGATGGATTCTCCTATTCCGAAGGGTATTTATCAGAGGGAGAGCTGCCATCATTTAAAATATTTGATGCATCAGAAAATCTGGTAATTGACGCCTTTTTATCTGACCAATATAAATTTTATAATAATCAGGTATATCTGGTAAATACCATGAAGGGAGGGATTGGATATAACCTTCCTCTGAATAATTATCATAATCTTGTAAGTTTCTATGTCCTCCCTGACGATGTAAGTCCTGGTGGAATCACATTTGGAATTAGTGATATTGTTCATTCTCTTATTTCTGAGGGTGAGTCAGCTATTAATGTAAATGGAGAGTGGTCTGGTTCTCTCACTGAATTCGCCTCTGAAAAGGGTTACTGGATATCCATAGACTCACCTGGTGCCGCCTTGTTTGGGGCAGGATTAAGCCATGATCCTACAAGGGTTTATGATCTTCATGAGGGGCCAAATCTCATATCTTACCCGGATACAGGAATGGTAGATTTAAGTGCAGCTATTCCAGATGAAGTGGAAGAGTCCTTTATTGCAATCCTTTCTGAAGGGAAGGCTGCCTATAATACTGAAGATGGCTGGGTGGGAACTCTCACAACATTTCAGGGTGGCTCAGGATATTGGGTCATCACAGATTCGGAGGTTTCTTTTAGTTACATTATTAGCGATAATATGGCACGTATCCAGCTTCCCCCAAAAGAAGTACTCCCTGATGATGTTGGATTTAAAGTGCATCAATCACCCCTGCAGGCATTTTATTTCATTGAAAATATTACCCTGGATGAAGGAGGCATAGAAGTTGGAGACTGGATTTTAGCCTATAATGGTGAGGTTTTGGCAGGAATTCGTCAGTGGTATGGAGAGATGGTTGACATACCTGTAATGGGCAGCTATGGAGACCAACTTACTGCCGGATATTTTGCTGACAGAGAAATTCCCTCCTTTAAAATATTGAAGAAATCTTCTGGGAAACTTATTCCTCTTGACGGGGGTGTTCCTGGTTGGTCTTCAAATGGTATCTTTATGGTAAATACACTTTATGAAGCTCAGGAGATACCAGAAGAATTTGGATTGAATGAAGTGTATCCCAATCCTTTTAACCCTGTCACTAGTATTCAATTTAGCATTGCAGAAAAATCCTCTGTATCTGTTCAGATTTTTGATATGCAGGGTCGAATAGTTGACACCATCGTTTCAGATGTAGAGTTTAAGGCAGGGTATCATCAGGTTCAATGGAATGCTGAGGATAATTCAACGGGGATATATATTGTGAAACTGTCCGCCGGTGCCAATATAAGTACACGTAAATTAATGCTTATAAAATAAGTGTTTCCGTGTTACAAAATGTTACCACGATACTTTAGGTAATATTTTGCCTGTCTCGTTATATTTTGAAGATAATTTGTATAATTATTGGTATAATTAGTCCTTCTGTTTAGGGGGAAATGAAAAGAAATCCGGCTTTATTTAGGCAGATTTCAAAAAAATCGAGGAGGGATATCAGCATTATATTGATGAATAAATTGGAAATTGTTACAATAAGTGACAGGGTACTCCTTTTTGATATTCATCACATAGTGCCATCCGAAGGTAGAATAAATTTTGAAGAAATTTTTATCAATTAATAAAAGGAATAAATCAATGAAATTGAATGCAGCAATTTTTACAGTAATCACTTTCTTAATGAGTTCTGTTGCTTTTGGCAACACTCTTGGCTTAGAAGATAACGGAGACGGAACCTGGAATGTTTCCTACTCCAGCGATGGTGATATTGGTGGTTTTCAGCTGGATGTTGACGGTGCAACTATTTCCAGTGCATCTGGTGGTGCTGCTGGTGCTGCCGGATTTATGGTTTCCAGTTCATCCTCCACTGTATTAGGATTTTCACTTACTGGCGCTACAATCCCTGCTGGAGAAGGTGTGCTGGTAGTTTTGGGGCTTTCCAATGCTCCTGCCGGATTAACCAATATTGTGGTATCAGATGCTTTTGGCTCTGATATGGGCTTTACCTATGATGCCGGTGGTGGTGGAGGAGGCGATATCACCGATGGCTGTGATCTCCCTAATAATAATCTTTACTTAACTGAGGAAGGCTCAGTTTTTTATAATACTGGTGATGTTATTGGTGGTTTTCAATTTAATGTTGATGGTGCTACAGTAAACTCTGCTACCGGCGGAGATGCTGGTGCAGCCGGGTTTATTTTGAATGCAGGTGGCTCTGTGGTACTTGGCTTTTCTATTACCGGTGCTACTTTTGGTCCTGGCTGCGGGACTATGGTAGAGCTAGATGTAAATGGAACGGCTTCCGGACTAACAGGTATTGTTGTATCTGATCCTTCAGGGAATCCTCTGGCTTTTGAATATTATTCCGGTGGTGGCGGTGATGTGGAAGGCTGCATGGATATGGCTGCCTGTAACTATGATGCCGATGCTACTCTTCCCGGAGATTGCACTTATCCTGAAGAAAATTATGACTGTGATGGTAACTGCACTGCAGAGATGGACTGTGCTGGTGTTTGTGGTGGTGATGCTGAAGTAGATGAATGTGGTGAATGCGACGGTGATGGTGCTGATCAAATGTGCTGGGATGGAAGTTATGTCTGTGACTTATCAGAATGTTCTGATCCTCCTGGCGGATCTGTTGACGTGATGTATAACAGTCCGGAAGATATTGGTGGATTCCAATTTGATGTTACCGGTGTGACAGTAACCAATGCTTCCGGTGGCGCTGCTGAAGCTGCAGGATTTATGATTTCATTCAGTGAATCAACAGTATTAGGATTTAGTTTAACAGGTACACCTATTCCTGCGGGATCAGGTGTTTTAGTAAATGTAGAAGTTGAAGGAAGCGCAGGCTCATTTTGTTTGACAGATGTTATTCTTTCTGATCTTGCTGGAAACTCTCTGGATACTTCCGTTGAAAATTGCTCCACTATTAATGTAGGTGGTGGCGATGTTGAAGGCTGCATGGATATGGCTGCCTGTAACTATGACCCGGAAGCCACCCTCCCTGGAGACTGTACCTATCCTGAAGAAAATTATGACTGTGATGGCAATTGCACTGCAGAAGTGGATTGTGCCGGTGAATGTGGCGGTTCTGCCGTTGTAGATGAATGTGGTGTTTGCGATGGTCCTGGTGCAGAGTATATGTGTGAAGACGGCTCCTATGTTTGTGATGCCTCTGAGTGTGAAACCGGTGGTGGCTGGGACGGCGATGCCTGCACTATGTCTGCTAATTCTCTGCATATAACTGCAGGTGGCGATATTCTGTATAATACGGATACTCCAATAGCAGGTTTCCAGATGGATGTGGATGGTGCGACTATCCTTTCTGCAGGTGGTGGTGAAGCCGAAGCTGCAGGCTTTATGATTTCTGCCAGTGGTTCAACTGTTCTTGGCTTCTCCTTAACCGGTGCTACCATTGATGGCTGCGGAACTATGGTTGAACTTGAATTAGATGGTACACCTACCGGACTGTCAAACTTTATTATTTCTGACTCTGATGGTAATGCTTTAGATTTTACTTATTTTAATGGTGAAGGTGGTGGTGAAGACCCCTACTGTGGTGACGGTGAATGTAATGGTGATGAAGACGCTGACTCTTGTCCTGAAGATTGTGAAACCGGCGGTGGCTGGGACGGCGATGCCTGTACTATGTCTGCCAATTCTCTGCATATAACTGCAGGTGGCGATATTCTGTATAATACGGATACTCCAATAGCAGGTTTCCAGATGGATGTGGATGGTGCGACTATCCTTTCTGCAGGTGGTGGTGAAGCCGAAGCTGCAGGCTTTATGATTTCTGCCAGTGGTTCAACTGTTCTTGGCTTCTCCTTAACCGGTGCTACCATTGATGGCTGCGGAACTATGGTTGAACTTGAATTAGATGGTACACCTACCGGACTGTCAAACTTTATTATTTCTGACTCTGATGGTAATGCTTTAGATTTTACTTATTTTAATGGTGAAGGTGGTGGTGAAGACCCCTACTGTGGTGACGGTGTATGTAATGGTGATGAAGATTTTGGTTCATGCCCCGAAGATTGTGAAGAGCCAGGAACTTGTGATACAGACGTCTGTCTGTCATTTTCTAATTTTGATGCTGGTGCACAAACCGTTGATCTGCACATGATTAACACTGCAGATGTTGCTGGATTCCAGATTGAAATTGAAGGCTCAACTATTGCCTCTGCAGCAGGTGGATCTGCTGAAGCTGCAGGCTTTATGATTTCTGCCAGTGAGTCCATCGTGCTGGGATTCTCAGTGACGGGTGATGTGATTGCTCCTTCATCTGGAAATCTCATTACCCTAACTTTTGCTGAGTATAATGATTATGCCTGCTTTGTAGAAGCAAATACGACTTTCTCTGATTCTGGTGCTGGTAGCATGAGTCTGACATTAGGCGATTGTTTAGGTAGTGAGCCTGTTTATGGATGTACTGATTCAAGTGCTTGTAACTATGATGACTCTGCAACCCATGACGATGGTTCCTGCTGGGAAGCTAATGATGGCTGTGAATGCAGTGATGGCATGGGTGCTGAAGTTGACGAATGTGGTGTTTGTAATGGTGATGGTATTCCTCCAGAAGAATGTGACTGTGACGGCAATGTATTAGACTGTGCTGGTGTTTGCGGCGGTGATGCTGAATTGGATGCTTGTGGTGTCTGTGATGGTGACGGAACCAGTTGTGACCCTGTAAGTCTTAGCTTTAGCAATGTTGGTTCCTCCTCATTGGATGTGGTGATGGATAACCCTTTCCCCGTTGCCGGTTTCCAAATGGAACTTCCAGGAATTAATATTACCTCAATCTCAGGTGGTACCTCTGAAGATCATGGATTTTCAATCAGCTTCCAGGGCTCTACCCTGGTTGGATTCTCCCTCACCGGAGATTATATCCCTGCCGGAAATGCAACTCTTTTCAATGTTGGATTTGATGCAGAAAGTACGGAAGTGTGCTTCCAAAATGTAATTGTTTCAGATGCTGATGGTGAAGGTGCGGACCTTGATTTAGGTGACTGTGCTTCTCTTGAAGAAGGCGGTGGCGACTGTGAAGAAGAATGGGATGGAACTGCCTGTGGTATGCCTGGAAACAGCATTCATCTCTCAAGCGGCGGTTCAGTACTCTATAACACAAATGAAGCTATTGCCGGTTTCCAGCTTACTGTTGACGGAGCTACTATTGTTAATGCTTCAGGTGGTGCTTCTGAAGATGCCGGATTTATGATTTCCTTTAGTGGTTCAACTGTACTAGGGTTCTCCCTGGATGGTTCTACTATTGATGGTTGTGACTCTGCCATTGAACTGGAGTTAGATGGGGCAGCTAACGGATTCAGTGAGATGATTCTGTCAAACTCTGCCGGTGAGCCAATTGATATTTCTTATTTTGAAGGCAGTGGAAATGAAGGCCCCTGCTGTGGTGATGGTGAATGTAATGGGAATGAAGATGCTGATTCCTGCCCTGAAGACTGTGAAGAAGAGGAATGTGGTGAAACCTGGGATGGTGAAGCTTGTTCCATGCCTGGTAACAGCCTGAATTTATCTGAGGGTGGTTCAGTACTTTATAATACCAACGAACCAGTTGCAGGCTTCCAGCTTACCGTTGATGGGGCTACTATTGTAAATGCTTCCGGTGGTGCTTCTGAAGAAGCCGGATTTATGATTTCCTTCAGTGGTTCTACTGTACTTGGGTTTTCCTTAGATGGTTCAACCTTTGACGGCTGCGGATCAGCCATTGAACTCGAATTAGAGGGTGCTGCAAATGGATTCTCCGAATTTATTTTCTCCAATGCTGCAGGTGAACCTATTGATATGGCTTATTATGATGCAGATACCAGTGGTGAACCTTGCTGTGGTGACGGAATCTGCAACGGCGATGAAGATTCTGATTCCTGTCCTGAAGACTGTGCTGAAGAATCTTATTGTGGCGATGGTGTCTGTGATGAGGATGAAGATGCTGATTCCTGCCCAGAAGACTGTGATGAAGGTGACTGTGAAGAAGCCTGGGATGGAATGGCTTGTTCTATGCCTGGTAACAGCTTGAATCTTTCTGATGGTGGGTCAGTACTTTATAACACCAATGAAGCCATTGCCGGCTTCCAGCTTACAGTTGACGGTGCAACTATATTGAATGCATCCGGTGGAACTTCTGAAGAAGCTGGTTTCATGATTTCCTTTAGTGGTTCTACCGTGCTTGGATTCTCACTGGATGGTTCAACCATTGACGGCTGTGGTTCAGCCATTGAGCTTGAGTTAGATGGTGCAGCAAATGGTTTCAGTGATTTTATCATGTCAAATGCAGCAGGCGAACCTATTGATTTCAGTTACTTTGATGGTGATGCGAATGCAGATCCTTGTTGTGGTGACGGTATCTGTAATGGCGATGAAGATTCTGAATCATGCCCCGAAGATTGTGACGATGATTGTCCGGAAGGATATGACGAATGCGGCGTTTGCGGTGGTGATAATTCAACCTGTGCAGACTGTAATGGTGTACCCAACGGTGATGCAGAATTAGATGAATGTGGTGTTTGTGACGGTCCGGGACAAGAATATGAATGCTGGGATGGTGAAATCGTATGTAATGCCTCGGAATGTTCTGCCGAACCCGGTTCTGATCCTTTCAGCTTTAACCAGTCAACCAGTCAGGCATTTTATTTTGTAATGACTGCCTATGGGAATGATGGTGATTATTTAGAACAAGGCGCAGACTGGATAGGCGTTTATAATGGTGATCTTTGTGTAGGAGCCTATCCTTATGCCGGTGGCCCCACAGCTGTACCTGCTATGGGGGATGACGGCTATGCCTATTCAGAAGGTTACCTGCAGCCAGGTGATGAGCCTACTTTCAGAGTTTATGACGCTTCTGAAGACAAGTACTATGATGGACTTCCTTCAGAAAATTATGGATTTGCTAACAATGGTATGTTTACCATTAGCAGGCTTGACGCTGTTTTCTTCCAGACTTTGGAATTAAATGAAGCGGCTAATTTAGTATCATTCTATGTATTACCTAACGACGCCAGTCTGGATATGTTAGACCCAATTCTGGATAGCATTTCAGGCGTATCTACCGAAGCGATGGCTGCCATGTATATGGAAGGTTTTGGTTGGGTTGGTACCTTGCATGAGTTTGAATTGAATCGTGGTTACTGGTTCCAAATGACTGCTGCTGCAACATTAAATGTTGAAGGTGATAATATGGATTCTGGAATTGTCTATAATCTTCATGCAGGAGCAAACTTAATATCCTACTCATCTGATGAATCTTCAGAAATTTCTGGGGCTATTCCTGACGGGGTTGAAGGCAGCTTTATCTCAATTTTGGGAGAAGGCTCAGCAGCCATGAATACAGAAGACGGCTGGATTGGCTCACTTACCCATTTTGATGGTGGTTCCGGATACTGGGTTATTGTGTCAGAGGATCTTTCATTTAGTTATGATTTGGATGCAGGTATGGGGCGTATTGCCGAAGTGTATTTAGAAACCATGCCTAAGAATGGTGCATATAATGTGGTTCAGTCTTCTGAACAGGCATTCTATTTTGTTGAGAATGTAGAACTCCTTGATGGCAATATTGAAAATGGTGACTGGCTCCTTTCCTATAATAAGGGAGCGCTCACCGGAATCCGCCAGTGGCAGGGCATCATGATTGATATTCCTGCAATGGGAATGACAGAAGATATTAATACGGACAACTACTTTGTCAGTGGTGAGACTCCTGAATTTAAACTTCTGAAACAGAGTACGGGAGAACTGATTTCACTGGATGGAAACATTGAACCCTGGACCTCAAACGGAGTATTCGTTGTAAATGGGTTATATGAAAGGGAAGCAGCACCTGAAACTGTAAGTGTTGAAAGTGCTTATCCCAATCCGTTTAATCCATCTACCAATATAAGTTTTGGACTGCCGGCTGATAGTGAGGTTTCCATTCAGGTATATAACTTGCAGGGAAGAGTAATTGCCACTCTTGCAGAGGGATATATGAATGCAGGCTATCACTCAGTTACCTGGAATGCTGATAACTTCAGCAGCGGGGTGTACTTTGTGAAAGTAATAGCCGGAAGCTTCAGTAATACCCAGAAATTGTTGCTGGTAAAATAGTTTGACATTCCTGAAGATAGCGGAAGTATGAAGTGTCATGCTTCCGCTTTTTCAGGGTAAATTAATTTGGAGATTAACACTCCGGTTCAATACACAATCTGTAACAAGAATCGGTTAGTATTTTCCGGTTTTTTTTGGTAAATTCCAAAGTCAACCAAAATAAAAAAACAGGTATATGATTAGAGTACAAATACTCATTCTAACATTTTGCGTAATTCTATTGGGTGCGCCGGTTCAGCAGGAGACTGCTGAAAAGGTGGCCCAAAATGTGTTTTTACAACATAATCATTTACATAACAGGGCTGAATTTAATATTGCAGATATTGAAATAATTAAACATGAGGGTGACAACCTGATATATATTTTTCATCTTCTTCCAACAGGCTTTATCCTTGTACCTGCTGATGACCAGGCGGTGCCGGGTTTAGCGTTTGGGTTTGATCATGACTTTAAATCTACCGATATGCCTGTGTCTCTGCAATCATTGATGAATCAATTTAAAGTTGAAATGATTGCTCACCTTGAAAATTCTTTTGAACCGCAGCCTGAGATACAGTCCCAATGGGATGGATATTTAAGTGGAAATTTTGAATCCACAAGAGACAGGGAAGTTACTCCTCTGTTATCAGCAGAATTTGATCAGAGCGGCTCCTGGAATAATGGGGTTACCTCTGCTATTGGTTTTACCGGCCCTGTGGGATGCGTGGCCGTTGCCATGTGCCAAATCATGCACTATTGGGGGTATCCTGAAAGCGGACAAGGTTCTAATTATTATTTTGAAGATGATTATGGGTATCTTGAGGTGAATTTTGAAGATGCCAACTATGATTTTAATAGTATGGCTGCTACTTATGCTACCTCCTCATCCCAGCTTTTACTATACCATGCCGGCGTTGCAGTGAATATGGACTATGATCATTCCGGCTCAGGAGCATGGGTGGTAGGGAACTATCCTTCAGCCTTTTACGCAATGGAAAATTTCTTCCGCTATAGTTCAGATATGGCCTACGAATGGAAAGATAATCACAGCACCACAGATTTCAGAAACTTGTTGAAAAATGAAATAGATAATAATCGCCCGGTGATTTACCAGGGATATGACAATGGAGGATATGGCGGGCATGCCTGGAATATAGATGGATATTCCGGAAATAATCTGCACTGTAACTGGGGTTGGGGCGGTTATAATAATGGGTATTTCAATCTTACCACTATGGGCGGATTCCCTAATGATCAGGCAGTCATTTTTAATCTCATGCCCCAGATGGAAGCTCCCGTTGCCCTATTTGAATATGAGATTTCTGACTTAACCGTTACCTTCACCGATTTATCTGCAATGATAAATGAAGTGAATATCAGTAATTGGAGTTGGGACTTTGGGGACGGGACATCTTCAAACTCTGTCTCCCCTGTACATACTTATGTAAATGGTGGACAGTATGAGGTTAGTCTGATTGTATCAAATAATTTTGGAATGCAGTCAGAACCCCATCTTGAAATTATTCAACTGGGATCAACAGCTATGCCCGGGGATGTAAATGAAGATGAAGTACTCAATATTCTGGATATCGTGATAGTCGTAAATTTTGTTTTGGGAAATGATAACCCTGATGCAAATGAGTTTTCTCTGGCAGATTTGAATGGTGATGGAACTTTAAATATTTTGGATATCGTATCCTTAACTAATTTAATTCTGGATGTATAACTTCATGAAATTCAAATATAATTTATTAACTATAATTTTCTCCGGAGTTTTACTTTCAGCACCAGTTGACTTAAATAAAGCTCAAAGGGTTGCTGCTCATATTTATGCTGAGCGGTCGAATACGGGTGTCATTTCAGGCTTCAACCCCGCTTCTATTGAGGTGTTGGATGATAATTTAATTTATGTATTTCAACTTGAGCCCCATGGATTTATCATGGTTTCCGGGGATGATAAAGTGCAACCCTTACTGGCTTACAGTTTTGAAAGTAAATTAATTTTTGAAGATATGCCCCGCAATCTTTCCTGGATGATGGATTCTTATAAACAAATGGTGAAAGATATTGTCAGCTTAGATAATAATAGCACCTCAGAAGTTCATGCGGATTGGGAAAAGTATTATTACGGAAAAGGTTTAAAGGTACGCAATAGAGAAGTTAAGGGGCCTTTGTTAGAGTCTAAATGGAATCAAAGCGGTAGCTGGAATGATTTTGGTCCTCCTTCAGATAATTCCTGTGAGGGTGATCAAGCCCCAAGTGGATGTGTTGCAGTTTCCATGTCTGCCATCATGCATTATTGGAAATACCCAACCACAGGTCAGGGAAGCAATTCCTGCTACTGTGGAGGATATGGTACCCAATCTGCAAACTTCAGTGATGCCCAATATGATTATGACGCCATGGGGACGGCTGAATTTGGATCTGAAGCAGCCTCATATTTAGTATGGCATGCAGGAGTCGCAGTTAATATGGACTATGACTGTCCCGGTTCCGGTGCTCAGGTAAGCGGCGGATTTCCTTCTGCTCAATATGCACTTGAAAATAATTTTTTATATAAAGACAATATTTATGCCAGCTACCGGTCTTCTTATAGCGATTCTCAGTGGATCAATTATTTAGTAACAGAAATTGATAATAACCGGCCCATGATATATGTTGGCTATAATGACGAAGGCGGACATGCCTGGAATTGTGATGGGTACGATGATGAACTATTCCACATGAATTGGGGTTGGGGTGGCCAAAGTGACGGATGGTTTACGGTTACAGAAAGCAGCGACCCTGATGGATGGGGGGGTGGTTCACATATTCTGAGAAATATACAACCAGAATCTTTAAACCGGCCCAACCTGAGGTTGACAGAGTTTTCTGTAAACGAAACCAGTGGTGATGGTGATAATGTAATTAATCCCGGTGAAACCTTTGAGCTAATTTTTGAATTGGAAAACCCAGCACCCTGGGCAGCAGCCAGCAGTATTGAAATTTTGTTTACCTCTGAAGCTGAAGGAATTACAATTGATGAGAGTACCAGCAGCATAACCTCCTCACAAACTTTACAGCCTGGAGACTTGTTTTCAAATGCATCCATTCCCTTTATCATTGAGGTAGATGAGAATGCAGAGTTAGGAGACCGAAGTTTTACCCTTATGGTCATAGGAGTAGGGATTGAAGGTGCTGAAGATAATTTCTATTTTAATGAATATGAATTGGAAGTAGAGGTGAGTTTGAATCAGGCTGGGTTCCCTGTTTATTCTGCCTCACAAAAGCCAAACCCATTGGTGGTAGATATCCACAACGATGGTGTTGAGGAAATCATTTTCGGTGACTATAATGGCCAGGTACATATTTACAACAAAGACGGCACCGAAATTGTTGATGACACCTTTCCCTTTGATACGGGTAACCAGATTTGGGGAGCCACAGCAGCGGCAGACATAGACGGAGACGGATTAACAGACTTCGCTGTAGCCTCAAAAAGTAAGCATCTTTATCTGTTTGATAAAAATGGTCTTAAAGCAGATTATAATGCGGATAAATATTTGCTGGGTACCCCTGCCATAGGAAATCTGGATGATGACGAAGATTTAGAAATAGTGGTTTCGGGATATTCCTCCGGGAATATGGTTTTTGCGGTAAATCCCGACGGAAGCGATGTTGAGGGCTTTCCTGTAGATTTAGGCGAAAAGGTAAAGATTGGTGTTGCCTTAGCAGATTTTAACGGCAATGGAAAAGAGGATATCGTAGTTGGAACGGATAGCGACCAACTCCATGTGATTTTAGACGATGGAACTCCTGCGCCTGGATTTCCTGTAACTACAGGAGACAGAATACAATCTGCACCTGCTATTGCTGATATAGATGGTGAACTTATTATATTTACAGGCTGTAATGATGATAATATTTACGCTGTTGACAGTAATGGTGAAATACTCTACACCATTCCTACTACGGATAAAGTACTGAATTCTCCTGCCTTTTTAACCCATAATGGCAGTACCTATATTTTTGTCAGCGACGATAATGGTGTTTTATTTGCCTTTGATAAGAATGGCAATGCCTTATCAGGTTGGCCTGTTGATGCCGGTGAAGTAATCAGTAAATCAGTTGCCTTTTCAGACATGGATAATGATGGTGAAGCAGAAGTCATTGCTGTTACTGAGCTGGCTGGTATTTTAGTGTATAATTTGGACGGAAGCATATTTGAAGGCTTCCCCTTAGTGAATGAATTCCCTTTTACCGGGTCTCCGGTAGTATTGGATATGGATGATGATGGTGATCTGGAAATTATGGCAGGTTCCGTGAGCAGCTTAGTGAGTATTGATGTGAAATCAGAGGGAGATGCTGAAGGCTATTGGAGTAGGTACAGAGGGAATAATATGAGAACCGGCTTATACATTCAATCCGGAGGGTCAGAGTGTGGTTCTCAAACAGGAGATGTATCGGGCGATGGAATAATAAATATTCTTGACCTGGTCCAGGTGGTAAACTATATATTGGAACTCAGTGTTCCCATGTATGAGTGTGCTGCGGACTATAACAATGACGGAATTGTTAATATTTTAGATTTGGTTCAAATTGCGAACCATATTCTTGACAATTAAACAGAAACTAAACAACTAATAGACAAACCAAGGAGAGAGAAACATGAAACTATTAAAATCAATACTTGTCTTGTCAATGGCAGTCAGTATGGTATTTTCTGTAAATAGAAGTATACCTAAATCTGAACTGAAAAAGACAAAGATGACCAGGATTGAGCCAAATTACCGGGTTAAGCAGGAAGCTACCCGTAATGACTGTGCTCATCAGTATCCTAATTTTCCAGGATCTGAATTGACTGTAATTGATTCTTCGACAAACGGATATGGTATGGTATCCACAGTAACTCGTCCAATGGATGTGAATTCTGATGGAAACATGCTGGTTGTATATCGTCAGTATGCAGGAGAAAATACAACTCATGGTCAGTTAGGTGCCGGGTATTCTACAGTAGAAGAAGGCGAACTGCAATGGGATGTACAATATAATGTAAACTATAACGGTGACCCGCCATGGGATGGTGGTGGTGTTTGTGATCCTGAATGTACTGCTGATCCTAACTGTGGTTGTGCCCAGGCACGCTACCCCAGTGGTATCGCCTCAGAAGAATATCCCTATGCAATCTGGAATGAATATACAGGGAATCCTGCTCCTCCGGGGTGTTCAAGCTATGTGGGAAGACCCTACTATTCTTTTGATGAATTTGGTTGGGGTGGGGAATCCTGGATCTATCCATTAGATTTGGATCCGTTATATGATTGTGAAAAAGACCTCTGGACAGGTTCTGTTGGCTACGGCTATGATGCAGCTAATGGTGAACACCATGTATCCGTTGTCTATGATGACTGGACTCGAACCGGTAATTATCTCTTCACCAGTGAAGCTGTAGTAGATGGAGAAGTAATCTTAGGGACAGAAACACTCATTGTAAACCCTCAGCATTTGGGGACAGACGGTTATTCCTCAACAGCGATCCTTTCCATGAATGATAACGGACAAGGCTTACTGGGTATTGATGGTATATTTGCCGGTGTTGATATGGATGCCGGAACCTGTGGACCGCCAGCCAGTAACATCACCTGTAATAAAACCCCTATGTTTAAATTAACAGATGACTTTGGTCAGAGTTGGTACGGGGACAGAGATGCATTTGATTTCTACTATATCCCAGATAATGTATTTGAGGATATATTCTCAAATTGGCCTGATCAGGATGTAGATGCCTGTACCGGCGATATCAGTACCATTAACGATTTCTGGTCATGGTATGAGTTTGATATGCGCGTTGACCCTGAAGGAAACCCTCATATGGTAATCAGCCTTATAGCTGAAAGTGAAACTGCATTCCATTTCTTAGATGGTTATACTGGTTTCTATCATTTTACCATTGACAGAGATTATCTTGAAGAACCCGGAGCTGTAAACAGCCCAACGGGGTGGAATTGGTCTTTCGTTCCATTGCCAGCTAATGATTCCTTTGGATGGACTAGACCTGATGGATACAGTTATTTATATGGTGCCATGTGTCAGATTTCTTTAAGCCGCGATAATCCGGATGTAGTTTACATGGTTGCCAATATCGCTGAACAGGGTGATATGAGCCCTGAACATGATGCAAATGGTGACGGTATTGAAGATGACCCATGTGCAACACAGGATAATCCCTGGGATCTCTATCCAAATTGGAGTGAAGATATTATGGTTGCCAAGTCTTTAGACAATGGTACTACCTGGACTGGATTACAGAATGTTACCGCCACTCCCAGAGATCCTGGAAATACAGGTACCAATAATTGTTCACCTGAAGAACAATATCCTCACACTGCCCATTGGTCAGATGATGATAGAGTTTACTTCCAGTATAACCAGCCAAATTGGGAATTCAATGAAATTGGTGATCCTCTTGGTGCTGACCACATGAACCGTGTATTCCTGGGTTATTCCTTTGTTGAAGGAAACATGGTAGGTGGCTGTATGGATGCTGGTGTATGTAACTATAATGCAGAAGCTACTTTTGATGATGGTTCTTGTGCCAATGTGCCAGGTACCGTATCCTGCTCAGATGGCAGCTCAGGTTGTGACTGTAATAATGTATGTTTCACCTATATTGATCAACCTCTACAGGTTGAAGACTGTGCAGGTGTTTGTGGTGGTGGTGCTGTACAGCTTTGCGCATCAGCTGGTGGAATAGGTGATTGTGGAACTGCTGCTGATTTATGTTCAGAATCTATGTATAATGATGGACTTTGCAATTCTGTAAACTCCTGGTTCGACTGTAATGGTGAATTCTGTGGTACAGATGATCCCTTATTTGGATGTACCGGTTTCCCAACTTGTGATGGTGGCAGATGCTACACGTGTAGCGATGGTTCCAGCCAAACGGAAATTGAATGCCAGCAGGGTGGAAATATATGGTCTGTAGAAACAGATGCAAATGGAAACGATGTTGTTACCTCTGAAGGTGATTGCACAGGTGACTGGGTAAACTTTACAGATGATGGTGATGATGACAACGGCGAAGAACCTCCGGGAAGTGCTACTGAATGCTATTGCTCTGCCGGTTCAGCTGAGTTATACTGTGAATACAACTGCCCTGCCTTAGGTGACCTTAATGGTGACGGCGGCTGGAATGTGCTTGACATTGTGACCCTTGCCAACTGTATTTTAG
>CAZKEL010000055.1:9217-16467 GCA_964551815.1 uncultured bacterium | reverse complement strand
ACTGCTGAAAATGTGGCAGCCTATATATTTAAAAAGCTTGAACATAAATTCTCAGATATATTTCAAACGGGACTTCATCTGTATTCTGTTAAACTCTGGGAAACACCCAGCAGCTATGCACTTTATGAAAGAGTAGAGGATTAGGAAGACTGTGGTAGGACTGCCAACTGGTGGTGAGAAATGAATGATGAATTATGAATGATGAATAATGAACGCTGAATAACGATTGACCAATGACAAATGACCAATGACCATTGACAAGTGACCAATGACAAACAACTACTTACTAAAGTGTTGAGGTACTCATGAACTTTTCTTTTTCCCCCGGACAGCCCGTTCAATAATGGCCCATGCCTTTTTAGGGATTTTCTCCAGTTTATTAAACTCTCCTGCATTATGTATCCATTCACCACCATCTAAGGTAACCACTTCTCCATTCATATATGCAGAATAATCAGACATCATATAGGCAGCTAAATTGGCCAGTTCCTGATGATTACCATAGCGTTTCATAGGAAGAGATTTCTCAAAATTGAAAAAGGTTGAAATGGGTTTAGGAAAAAGCCTGTCCCAAGCCCCTTTGGTAGGAAAAGGACCAGGGGCAATGGCATTACTGCGAATGCCATATTTTACCCATTCTGCAGCCAGCGACCGGGTGAGTGCTAAAACGCCGCCTTTCGCTGCCGCTGAGGGTGCTACAAAAGAAGAACCTGTCCAGGCATAAGTGGTGACAATATTCAGCATCACACCTGGAATTTTATTTTCTATCCAGTGTTTACCTAATAAAAGAGAATAATTATAGGTACCCTTTAATACAATATCCACAACTACATCAAAAGCTTTCGGAGACAAGCGTTCAGTAGGGCTTATAAAATTTCCGGCAGCATTGTTTAGGAGTCCATCAATTTTTCCAAATTTAGAGTGAGATTCGTCCAAGATTCGCTGCACATCTTTATGGTCTCTCACATCTCCTGCTAAAGGGAGAATATTTCCTCCCAGTTCTTCTGCTGTCTTTTGCAGAACATCTTCTTTTCTGCTGGTAATGATGAGGTTCGCCCCCAGTTCAACAAAATATTTACCCATGGATTTGCCAAGTCCTGTGCCGCCGCCAGTTATAAGGATCGTCTTGTTTTCAAGGGTTCCTTCCTTCAACATTCCAGAAAAGTTCATTGATACTCCTGCTATATGCCTTGTATGAGATTAATAAAATAGGATAGATTTCCCGGCTGTAATTTAAGCCGATTATTCTATACTAAAACCAAATTTGGAGACATATTAAATGGTTACCCTTGCGGAATTGAAAAAAACTAAAAAGTCCTGTATTGACATTGAATCTCCTGTATTATTTACCGGAATCCACCAAAATAAAAATTTAACCCCCACACAGAAAGCCCTGGATGCTGAATTAAATAACACTCTTTCTGCAGCAATTTCTCTGGAAAAATTTGAAGGGAAAACCAAAAAAGAACTGCAGGTGTATGGAAATGACTCCATCAAAAGAGTTGTGGCCATCGGCTTAGGTGAAACTAAAGAATATGGCACAGATGAAACCAGAGCCATTGCTTCAAATATTGTACGGTATGCACAAAAATTGGAAATTTCCACATTTGCAGTTGACGGGGAATCCTTCGGATTGAAAAAATCACCCTATGCGCAAGCCTTTTCAGAAGGTCTGGCATTGGGATCCTATGAATTTAACACCTATAAAACCAAAGAGGACGATGGATGTAAAGTCACCTCTGTAACCATAGCAGGTGATATTGATAAAAAGTCACTGGATAAAGGATTGATCATTGGCCAATCAGTTGGATTTGCCCGTGATTTGAGTAATCATCCTGCCAATGTTCTCACCCCTTCAGCTATCGCAAAAGAAGCTAAAAGATTGGCAGAAAATAATTCAAAAATGGAATATATTGAATATGATGTAAAAGAATTTAAAAAAATGGGGTTAGGTGCATTTTTGGGAGTAGCCCAGGGAGCAAAAGAGCCTGCAAAAATGATTCTCGTTGACTATAAAGGTGGAAAGAAATCACAAAAACCAATCGCTCTGGTAGGGAAAGGTCTCACTTTTGACTCAGGTGGGATATCCATCAAACCTGCAGGGAAAATGGATGAAATGAAATTCGATATGTGTGGTTCAGCTACAGTGATGGGTGTATTAAATGCTGTGGCAGAGTTAAAACCAAAACTCAATATTGTGTTTGCCATTGGTTCCACAGAAAATATGCCCGATGGTAATGCTCAACGACCTGGCGACATTGTAACTGCCTATAACGGCAAAACCATAGAAGTACTCAATACAGATGCAGAGGGCAGACTGGTATTGGCAGATGTATTATCCTATGTTAATAAAAACTATGAGCCTGAAGCTATTTTGGATTTTGCCACCTTAACTGGTGCAGTCCTCGTTGCTCTTGGAAATATTGCCAGTGGCGTTATGGGTAATAATGATACCCTAATGAGGGAAGTAAAAAAAGCTGCCCAGAGCAGCGGTGAAAAAGTCTGGGAACTACCACTCTGGAAAGAATATTGCAGAGCTATAAAGGGTAAATATGCTGATATACAAAATCTGGGAGAACCCCGACTTGCAGGTACTATAGCAGCAGGAGCCTTCCTGAAAGAATTTGTTGAAGATACACCCTGGGTACATGTTGATATAGCTGGTACTGCCTGGGGACCGAAAGAACCATCCTACCATCCAAAAGTTGGTGCAACTGGTGTTGGAGTTAGAATGGTATATCAATTCCTGGAAAATCGGAAATAGAGGTAACTTTTCAAAATATTAACAGTCACAATGGCTTCACTGCTGGTGGATTTAAAATTACTATAGAATATTAAGGAGTTACCCCCTTTGTCACATATAAATCAACCCCATGGCGGGAAAATATGGAATTTGTTAGTTGATAACAAAGATCGCCTAAAATTACAACAAGATGCCCTTCATTATCCGAGCCATACCCTCACAGATAGACAGATATGTGATGTTGAACTTCTATTAAATGGAAGTTTCTCTCCACTCACAGGATTTTTAGGAGAGGAAGATTATCAGTCGGTCTTGCAGGACTTGCGGCTTAAGGATGGCAGCCTTTGGCCTATTCCAATTACCCTTGATGTAAACTCTGATTTTGCTCATAACATTTCGGTAAATGAAAAAATTGCACTTAGAGATCATGAAGGTGTGTTGCTGGCTGTCATGGCCGTAACAGATATTTGGAAACCCAATAAGAAAGCTGAAGCCCAAAATGTGTATGGAACGGAAGATGAAAAACATCCTGCAGTTGACTATTTATTTAACAGAGCCGGGGAGTATTATTTAGGAGGAGAACTTCTAGGTCTTGAGCTGCCCCGTCACTACGATTATAAAATGCTGCGCCATTCACCTGAAGAATTACGCAGTCAATTTGAGAAATTAGGGTGGACTACCATTGTCGCCTTCCAGACGCGGAACCCTATGCATCGTGCCCATAAAGAAATCACTATGCGAGCTGCCCGTGAAATCGGAGGAAATCTCCTGATTCATCCTGTGGTGGGTATGACAAAACCCGGAGATGTAGATCATTATACCCGTGTTCGCTGCTATAAAAAAATTCTGGATTATTATCCTGAAGACACCGCAATGTTGAGTTTACTCCCCTTAGCAATGAGAATGGGAGGACCCCGAGAAGCACTTTGGCATGCCATCATTCGAAAAAATTACGGCTGCACTCATTTAATTATTGGTCGGGATCATGCAGGCCCCGGAGCAGATAGTAATGGAGAACCCTTTTATGGGCCCTATGATGCGCAGGAATTAGTGAGCCGTTATGCAGATGAACTTGGAATTGCCATGGTACCCTTTAAAATGATGGTCTATGTTGAAGAAAGGGCAGAATATATGCCCGTTGATGAGGTGGAAGAGGATCTTACCCAATTGAATATCTCCGGGACTGAACTTCGCCATCGCTTAGATCAGGATATTGATATACCGGAATGGTTTTCCTATCCCGATGTTGTGGAGGAGTTAAAACATGCAAATCCGCCTAAAGACCGCCGTGGGTTCACCGTTTTCTTTACCGGTCTTTCAGGTTCAGGAAAATCTACCATTGCCAACGCCCTTTTAGTCAAATTATTAGAACATGGTCGAAGACGTGTTACCCTGTTAGATGGTGATATTGTCCGAATTAATCTATCCAGTGAATTAGGATTTTCAAGAGAACATCGGGATCTGAATATTACCCGTATTGGATTTGTTGCCAGCGAGATTACCAAAAATGGTGGAATCGCAATTTGTGCTCCCATCGCTCCCTATCATTCCGTTCGAAAATATAACCGTGAAATTATTTCAAAAGTTGGAGGTTATATCGAAGTACATGTCTCCACTCCGCTGGAAACTTGCGAAGAGCGAGATGTAAAGGGTTTATATGCAAAAGCCCGAAAGGGAATCATAAAAGGATTTACCGGTATTGATGACCCTTATGAATCCCCTCAAAATCCGGAATTATCCATAGACACTACCCATATTTCTCAGGAGGAAGCAGTTCAACAGGTGCTAACCTATCTTGAAAATGAAGGGTTCTTAGCCTGAGTCAGACAGTGTTAACTTCTGAAATTATTTCTTCTCTGCTGAAAATTGCCAGGGAAGCAGGTGCAGCCATTCTGAAGGTATATTCCTCGGAATTTGATATCCATATTAAATCAGATAAGTCCCCGGTAACAGAGGCTGATTATAATGCTAATAAAGTAATCATGAAGGGATTAAAAAGCTTACCTATCCAATTTCCCATTTTATCTGAAGAGGGGAGTCAAATAGAATATGCAGAGCGAAAAAAATGGACGCATTTCTGGTTAGTTGACCCTTTAGATGGCACCAAGGAATTTATAAAGAAAAATGGTGAATTTACCGTTAATATCGGATTGATAAATAATGGTGTACCTGTATTTGGTGTAGTTTATGCTCCCGTTATAGATTGTATTTATTGGGGAGGGAGTGCTTATGGTGCCTTTAAAATGGAAAAATCAGGATCTGAAATTTCCATATCTGCTAAAAATAACTTCGACACTCCCATTATACTCGCCGGCAGCCGATCGCATCCCGGGGATAAAATGAAAGCCTTTATCAATCAGTTTGAGGATACTCATATTATTCCCATGGGAAGTTCTCTGAAAATATGTTCTGTAGCTGAGGGGACGGTGCATCTTTATCCCAGATTAGGACCCACCATGGAATGGGATACAGGAGCAGCACATGCTATTTTAAAAGCAGCCGGGGGAGAAATAAATAAATATGGAACAAATACCCCCTTGGAGTATAATAAACAGAATTTGTTAAATCCTGAATTTATTGCAGGGAATAAAACTTCTATGAATACTATAAATCAAATGAATTAGAGTTTGATGTCTAACACCATTATAGAATAAATTTTTAGTCTTGAATCTTCATCAAATATTTCCATTTACTAACAGGCGGCGTAGCTCAGTTGGTTAGAGCATCGGAATCATAATCCGAGTGTCCGGGGTTCGAGTCCCTGCGCCGCTACAATTTATGAATTTTACCCAATTTCTATGAAAGCCTTCCAAAAAATAATCTCATTCTTTTTATTTATTTCATTGTTTTTTGCTAATGAAGATCAGTTGTTAAACCTTAGACTCAAGGCAATTCAAAATCAAATTAACAACGAAAAGAAAAATATTAATTCACTTCAAAATCCACCCCTTACCCCAATAGATAATTTTGAAGAAACCCTGCCAATTCAGCAGGAAGCAATTAAAAAACAGGTTGATAAAAACGAAAAGTCTGAGAAGAGTTTAACTTATTTCGGATATGATATTTTTAATGCCGGATTAAGCGGGAGTATTTGGAATAACCAACCTCCTCCTTCCGATTTGCTTTTGGGGCCTGGAGATGAACTCATTATAGAAATATGGGGTGAAACACAGATCCGAACCGTACACAGTATTGATCGCTATGGAAAAATAAACATTGATAAAATTGGACAGGTTCATCTCACCGGTATCACATTACAACAGGCCAAAGAGAAATTATTATCAAGATTTGAAGAAGTATATTCCAGTTTAAAAGGATATAGTCCCGCAGCAACTTTAGATGTGTCCCTGGGGAAATTGAAATCCATTAATATTACCCTGTTAGGTGAAGTAGAATTCCCCGGAATACATACTGTACATTCCTTCTCAACAATTTTTACAGGGCTTATGCAAACTGGCGGAATTCCCCTGTCTGGTTCCTTAAGAAATATTCAGTTAAGACGAAATGGAAAGACATCCGATACCTTTGATTTTTATTCTTTCTTATTGGAAGGCAACACACATAATGATGTACGACTAATGGACGGGGATATTCTATTTATCCCAGTTAGATATTCGACAATTCAAATTGATGGTGAAATAAATAGGAAAGGGATGTATGAATTACTTCCCGGAGAGTCTCTTTCACAATTAATTAATTTTGCAGCCGGGCTTCAGCCGAATGCCATGGAAAGTAAAATTAAGGTCTATAGAACACGAGAGACCGATAACAGTTCTAAAATTTCAATAGATAATACAACCTATATCAATGTAAATAAAAATCCTCAATTTGCTTTAGCTGATGGTGATAAGGTATTTGTCCATAGTCGGGCATCCAGCCTGCATGAAGTCTATATTTATGGTCAGGTTAAATCTCCCGGGAAGTATTCCTTCAATACCTCTCAGGGGATGACATTGAAAGAATTAATTGACCTTTCAGGAGGGTTAAACGATACGACTTATTTAAAAACGGTTTATTTAGATAGGGGAGAAATTATTCGCAGCAATATACATAGCGATTTCCCGGAAATAATTCCCTTTGACTTAAAACTGCTTATTCATGGTGATAGCCATGAAAATAAAAATTTACAAAACTGGGATATAGTTCTAATAAGAAAAAACCCTAATTTTTTACCTCCAAAAAAAGTATGGCTGAAGGGAGAGGTTAATGTACCAGGTGTGTACACCATTCAAAAAAAAGGCGAGACCTTACAAGATATTTTGCAGCGTGCCCATGGTTTTACCCCCAATGCTTTTAAAGATGGTATAAGACTCTACCGAAACCAAGAACTGGTTGTAAGTCAGAATAATAATATATTGGTAATGGATGGGGATAGTTTGGTGGTGCCTTTGCATCCCGGAGTGGTTAAGGTGACAGGGGAAGTATATAAACCGGGACTTATACAATTTGATCAAAACAAATCCATTTACGACTTTATAGAAGATGCAGGAGGGTTCACCCATGACGC
>CAZKEL010000055.1:0-9117 GCA_964551815.1 uncultured bacterium | reverse complement strand
CGAGAAACGATTGATAAAATTCTCAATCATGGTCAATTTATAATGGGGCCAGAAATAAAAACATTAGAAAAGGAGTTGGCGGACTATACTGATCGTAGATTCTGTATCTCCTGCTCATCTGGTACTGATGCACTTTATATGGCGCTGTTGGCTAATGATATTGGCCCCGGAGATTTGGTGTTTACAACGCCATTTACTTTTGTAGCAACTGCTGAAGTAATTTCCTTAATTGGTGCTACACCCATTTTTGTAGATATTAATCCTGATACTTTTAACATTGATCCTGACCAACTAGAGCAGGTGATCTCCAATAATCAAAACAAGGGCATTCCCAAGGCAGTCATCAGCGTGGATATTTTTGGTTTACCTGCAGATTATGATAAATTAAATAAGATAAGTCAAAATCATGATCTTATTCTCATAGAGGATGCTGCCCAAAGTTTTGGTGCTGAATACAAGGGGAATAAAGCCTGTTCATTTGGGCATTTAGCTACCACCTCCTTTTTTCCTGCTAAACCTTTAGGTTGTTATGGTGACGGCGGGGCAATTTTTACCAATGATGAAAATATCAGAGAAAAACTTTTATCTATTCGTGTGCATGGCCAGGGAAATGATAAGTATGAAAATGTCAGGCTTGGAATAAATGGTAGATTGGATACCCTGCAAGCTGGCATACTTTTAGAAAAATTAAAAATATTTCCTAATGAGGTAATAAGAAGACAACGGGTTGCACAGCTTTACAACAAATATTTAGAAGATTCAGTAATTCCTCAGGTAATTCCTGAAGGATATCTGTCAGCCTGGGCGCAATATTCTGTTTTAACGGAAAATTCAGACATTCGCAGTAATATTCAACAAGCCTTGAAGTCTAACAATATACCAACGGCAGTATATTATAAAACACCATTACATTTACAAAAGGCATTCACTAATCTAGGATATAAAAAGGGCGACTTACCGATTTCTGAAGATATATCAAACCGTATATTTAGCTTACCTATGCATCCTTATTTAACCAAAGAAGACATTATTCATATCAGTTCTGCAGTAAAGGATTCTATTCTTTCCAATGTATAGGCAAAATATCATAAATAAAATCCAGGATGGGTCAGCCGTTGTTGGAATTATAGGACTAGGGTATGTGGGCTTACCACTTGTAATTCGGTTTTCTGAGGAAGGCTTCAAAGTTATCGGTTTTGATATAGATGAGAACAAATGTAAGGCTTTAAACTCTGGTGAATCTTATATAAAACATATCTCTGCATCTTCTATTAATAAATCTCTGGAGAATGGATTTGAAGCCACATCAGATTGGGAAAAAATCAGGGAAGTTGATTGTTTTCTGATTTGTGTTCCCACCCCTTTGGCTGAAGACAATGTTCCAGACCTGCAATATATTATTAGTACTTTAACAGCTGCCAAATCATTTATAAGACAGGGGCAATTAATGGTATTAGAAAGTACTACTTATCCCGGAACCACAGAAGAAGAGCTGGTTCCTGTGGTTACTCAGGCAGGACTGAAACCAGGTGATGACTTCTTTATAGGATATTCCCCCGAGAGAGAAAACCCCGGAAGTTTAGACTTTTCTACTCAAACGATTCCCAAAGTTGTAAGTGGTATTACAGGGGACTGTCTTGAGGTGACGGATGCACTTTACAATAGAATTGTTGACAGAACGGTACCTGTCAGCTCTCCAAAAGTTGCTGAAATGACCAAACTATTAGAAAACATCCACAGAGCTGTTAATATTGGATTGGTAAATGAACTCAAAATCGCTGCTGACAAAATGGGAATTGATATATTTGAAGTCATCAAGGCTGCATCTACTAAACCATTTGGATTCACTCCCTATTTCCCAGGCCCTGGTTTGGGAGGACATTGTATTCCCATTGATCCATTTTATCTTACCTGGAAAGCAAAACAGATGGGTGTGGATACTAAATTCATTGAATTAGCCGGAGAAGTGAATACCAATATTCCAAATTGGGTCATATCCAAATCTGTAAATGCACTCAAAAGTGCAGAAAAGTCTGTAGAGAATTCCCGAATTTTACTGTTAGGCTTAGCCTATAAAAAAAATGTAGATGATATGAGAGAATCGCCATCACTTGAACTCATGGATAAGTTTACCAAATTAGGAGCCCAGGTAGATTATCATGACTTTTATATACCTACCTTAACTCCAACACGAAAATATTCCTTTCAAAAATCTTCAGTCAATCTGGATAATATTGCGGACTTTGATTTGGTACTTTTAGCAACCGACCATGATGCCTATGACTATGAATCACTGGTAGCACAATCACAAATTATCGTTGATACCAGAGGCAGATTAAACAGATCTTCACCCAATGTGGTGGCAGCCTGACAATGGAATCAGATTTTTTTGTTCACCCGACTTCTCTGGTAGATGAAAATGTTTCCATTGGAAAAGGGACTAAAATTTGGCATTTTTCTCATATTCAATCTGGTGCAGTTATTGGAGAGTTTTGTTCACTGGGACAAAATGTGAATGTTGGGAATAAAGTACATATTGGCAATCACTGTAAAATACAGAATAATGTATCAATTTATGAGGGGGTAGAGTTAGGCGACTTTGTATTTTGTGGTCCCTCCATGGTATTCACCAATGTTTTGCTTCCACGTTCTGAATTTCCCCAACGGGGCAGCCAATTTTACCAAAAAACCAAAGTAGGAAAGTCCGTCTCTATTGGAGCGAATGCCACTATTATATGTGGCATCACCATTGGGGAATATGCCATGATTGGAGCAGGGGCAGTTGTTACCAAAGATATTCCTCCGTATAATCTTGTAGTTGGTAATCCGGGAAGGATAGTAGGAAAGGTAGATAAATTCGGTAAGAAAATTTCGTGAAATTAGTTGTCACCGGTGCTGCGGGATTTATCGGTTTTCATTTATGTAAATCCCTCTTGGAAAAGGGTAATGAAGTATTAGGAATTGATAATTTGAATGCCTATTACAATCCTAAACTTAAAAAATCCCGCTTAAATCAATTACAACAATACTCAGACTTTGAGTTTACCAAATTAGATATTGCAGACAGAGAAAAGCTTGAACCTGTCATATCCCAATTCCAACCTGAGCGGTTGGTCAACTTGGCGGCTCAGGCAGGAGTTCGATACAGCATTGAAAACCCTTATGCTTATCTTGATTCGAATGTTACCGGGTTTCTTAACATTTTGGAATGCAGTAGGCAATTTAAAATTCCAGGGCTCATCTATGCCTCCAGTTCTTCCGTTTATGGAGGGAATGAAAAATATCCCTCACATCCTGGTGATAAGACAGAAAAACCACTTGCCCTTTACGGTGCTACAAAAAAATCTAATGAACTAATGGCATATGCTTATTCCAATCTTTATGAGATACCCACAACAGGATTAAGGTATTTTACAGTTTATGGTCCCTGGGGTCGCCCGGATATGGCCTTATACAAGTTTGCAGAACTCATTTTAGGAGATAAATCAATTCCAGTGTATAATCAGGGTAAAATGAAACGAGATTTTACTTATATTGATGATATCATTGAAGGAACTATGGCTGCCATTGAGAATAATTATGAGAATGAAATTTTTAATTTAGGGAATAATAAATCAGAAAATTTATTTGATATGATAACTCTTTTGGAAACTGCAATAGGGAAAAAGGCTCAGATGAACCTGCTACCACTACAACCAGGTGATGTTTTAGAGTCTTATGCTGACATTGAAAAATCGAAGAAATTATTACACTATTCACCAAAAACATGTATTGAGGAGGGTATCCCAAAATTTGTTGAATGGCTAATACAATATAAAAGTGAAATTGAAGGTTATGCAAAGTAATAGTCTTCCTGTTCTTGTCATTGGTGGGGCTGGCTATATAGGTTCCCATGTTGTGCTGGAGCTTTGTGAACAGGGGATTCCGGTAGTGGTATTCGATAATTTATCAAGTGGCTATAAAGAAAATATAGATTCCAGGGCATCTTTCATTGAAGGGGACATCCTCAATATTTCAGATTTATCCCATTGTTTTAAGCAGCCATACAGGGCAGTATTTCATTTTGCAGCATTAAAGGCAGCCGGTGAGTCAATGGTGAACCCTCAGTATTATTCCACTACAAACATCTCAGGGTCAATTAATATATTAAACCAGATGATTGAGTCTGGCACCCGATCCATCATATTTTCCTCTACCGCAGCAGTATATGGTGACCCTCAATATTTACCTATGGATGAATCACATCCTTTATGCCCATCAAACTTTTATGGTTTTACTAAATTAACCATAGAAAATTTTTGTCAATGGTACAATAAGGTGAAGGGAATTAAATTTGCGGCATTACGTTATTTCAATGCAGTGGGATATGACGAACAAGGACGTATCAGTGGGTTAGAGAAAAATCCAGCAAACCTGCTCCCTCTGGTTATGGAAGCTGCCGCAGGAATTCGCGATCATATTAAAGTGTTTGGAAATGATTACGATACCCATGATGGAACGGGAGTCAGAGATTATATTCATGTTTCCGATTTAGCCTCAGCTCATTTTAAGGCATTAAATTACATAGAATCTAACAGAGATAATCTCACAGTTAATTTGTCCACGGGAAATGGATATTCAGTATTAGAAATCATTCAAAAGGCAAAAGACATAACAGGAAATAACATACCATATACAATAAGCGCCAGGCGGGATGGAGATCCTGCCACAGTAGTTGCCGGCTCTAAAATTGCACATCAACTACTTGATTGGAAATGTTCTCACTCTAAAATTGAGAATTCACTGAAAACTATGTGGAATGTATATGCAAATCATATTCAATAAAGGAGCTAATTATGCATTGGGGAAAACATAATCGTTTAGACAGAGTCATACCGGGGTTGCCAAAAGGGACCGGCTCAGTAATGCTTGCTATTGATCACGGGTATTTTATGGGTGCTGTAGGAGGGCTGGAAGTACCAAAGGAAACAATTGTTCCCCTTCTACCCTATGCTGACAGTTTGATGATTACCAGAGGAATATTACAGTATTGCATTCCAAAAAGAACTAATATGCCTATTGTACTGCGTATGTCGTCCGGTAATTCAATTTTAAACGAAGACATGTCCTGTGAGAAGTTATGTGTAGATATTGAAGATGCTATTCGAATGAATGCCTCTATGGTTGCCTTTTCAATTTACATTGGCAGTGAATGGGAACATCAGACCATTGTGGAGTTCTCAAAATTAATCAATAAAGCCAAACGGTATGGGATTCCCATTCTTGCAGTTACAGCTGTTGGGAAAAATATGAACAGGGATTTAAAGTATTTAACCCTGGCTTCCAGAATTGCTGTTGAACTTGGAGCAGATGTTATCAAAACCTATTATTGTGAAGGATTTGAGCATTTGACCAAATCCGTCCCTGTACCTGTAATCATTGCCGGGGGGAAGAAAATACCGGAAGCAGATGCCCTGAAATTAGCTAATAATGCAATTAAAGATGGGGCAAAAGGTGTGGATATGGGAAGAAATATTTTTAAAGCAGACAATCCCCAAGCGATGATTCAAGCAGTACGATCTGTGGTTGTAGAGGGAGTTGATCCTGAAGAAGCATATAAAAATTACCAAAAATCTCTATAAAGCATTTTATGCAAATTGCCTGTTACTATAGTAACACAGATATCCGTCTTCAAACTATTCCTGTCCCAGAAATTGGCGATGGTGAATGTTTGGTGAAAATTCATGCCAGTGGTATTTGTGGCAGTGATTTGATGGAATGGTACCGTCGAGATAAGGTTCCCCTGGTTTTAGGGCATGAAATTGCAGGGGAAGTTGCAGCAATCGGGGAAGGGGTTAGTTCTGTATCTGTTGGTGACAGAGTAGTTGCATCCCATCATGTTCCCTGCATGGAATGTCCCTATTGTCAACAGGGGAGAGAAACTGTATGTGAGACTCTGCGAACGACTACTTTTGATCCTGGTGGATTCTCCCAATTCGTACGCCTGCCTGAAATCAATACGCAGTTGGGGTTATTCAAAATACCCGATAACGTGAGCTATGCTGAAGCGTCATTTGCCGAGCCATTAGCCTGTGTGCTGCGAGGTCAAAACAGGATTAATGTACAAAAGAGTAATATAGTTGCGGTAATTGGCAGTGGAATCTCCGGGATATTACATATTGCATTGGCCAAAGCCCGAGGGGCAGCAAGTATTGTAGCAGTTGATATAAACCCCTCAAGGCTATCATGGGCAGAAAAATTTGGAGCGGATATCACCACGGATTCTTCTGAGTCCTTAGCAGATTTATTAATAGAAAACTTGGGCAGGAAAGCTGATAAGGTAATTTTGACTACGGGGCATCCGGATGCAATTAAATGTGGTATAGATGTTGCAGAAGAGGGAGGGACTGTATTACTCTTTGCTCCCTCAGCACCGGGAACTGAAATTTCCATCCCTGTTAATGATGTATTTTTCAAACATGATAAAACCATAACTACCACTTATGCTAATACTCCTGATGAATTGAGGGAAGCGCTGAAAATAATCTCAAAATCAGAAGTGGATGTTGCACGGATGATTACTCATAATATTGGTCTGGACGATATTCAGTTAGGTTTTGACCTGGTAAAATCAGGTGGAGATTCATTGAAAGTAATTGTTCATCCGAATTAATGGATATCGAAGATGGTTATTGAAACATTAATTGAGCTAACGCCTACAATCACCATGCAGAATGGTAAGGTAAAAATGATTGATCAGACACTTTTACCATTGGAAGAAAGGTATATAGAAACGGATGATTATAAGGTAGTGATGGATGCAATTTTCCGACTTGCCATTCGCGGTGCCCCTGCAATTGGGGTTGCCGGAGCCTTTGCCTGTGTCTTAGCAGCAAAGACGCTTACAGGAATGAATATTAAAGAATTTACTACTCATTTCCATCGTTGTGCTGACGAAATTGGAGCAACCCGTCCAACTGCTGTGAACCTTTTATGGGCAGTAAATCAAATGAAGGAACTTGTAGATTCCTATAATGGCGATGTTAACGAATGTATAGATTCTCTAATGGTGCTTGCAGATAAAATCAGGGAAGATGATATCAGGCGTTGTCACTCCTTAGCACTAAATGGTGCTGAATTAATAGACGATGACTCTGAAGTAATGACGATTTGTAATACCGGCGGGTTAGCCACCAGCGGAATAGGTACAGCCCTTGGTGTTATTCAATATGCTCATGCTCAGGGGAAAAATGTCAAAGTCCATGTATGTGAGACCAGACCTTTACTGCAGGGGGCACGGCTCAATACCTGGGAATTGAAAAATACAGGAACTCCCTTTACTTTATTAACGGATAGTATGGCGGCTCAAACAATGAATAATAACAGAATTTCTTCTGTAATTGTTGGGGCAGACAGAATTGCCTCTAATGGCGATACGGCCAATAAAATTGGTACCTATGGTTTAGCTGTATTAGCCCATCATCATAAAATTCCCTTCTACGTTGCAGCTCCACTTTCCACTGTGGATTATAATATTAATTCCGGAAATGAAATTCCAGTTGAAAACCGCAGTACAAGTGAAGTAACCCGCATTAAAGAAATACCATTTACAACAGAAGATTTCGAGGTGACCACTCCGGCATTTGATGTGACACCAGCAGATTTAATCACGGGAATTATCACCGAAAATGGGATAGCTCAATTCCCGTTTAAAGCTTCATTGGAAACGCAAAGAAATGGCTGAGGAAATTAAGGTAGGCATTATCGGCGGATCAGGAATGGAAGATCCTGCCTTTATAGAGAATTATACACCAAAGGAAGTAACAACAGATTATGGTTCCCCAAGTTCGCAGTTGATCAGCGGAGATATCTCAGGGATACCAATAGTCATTATTTCAAGGCATGGCCTCAAGCATTCCATCAATCCAACGAATGTGAACTATCGGGCAAATATTCAAGCATTAAAAAATGAAAATTGTACACATATACTGGCAGTAACTGCCTGTGGTTCTTTACAGGAAGACATTGAACCGGGGCATTTTGTATTTCCGGATCAGTTTATAGATCGTACCACTTTAAGGAAAAATACTTTCTTTGACGGGACAAACGTAAAGCACACTCCAATGGCTAATCCATTTTGTGCAAAAATAAGGAATAGTTTGGTTCGTTCCTGTGATGAGTTAAAGTTTAGTTATCACTCGGGAAAAACAGTTGTAACCATTGAAGGACCTCGATTCAGTACGAAAGCAGAGAGCCATTTATTTCGGTCTTGGGGATGCCATATTATCAATATGTCCACATTGCCTGAAGTGGTATTAGCAAATGAGCGTAACATAAAGTATCAATCCATTGCTATGAGTACTGATTATGACTGCTGGCATGAAAGTGAAGAAAATGTTTCCATGGAAATGATTTATGCAGTCATGAAAAAGAATGTGGCGAATGTAAAAAAACTCATCCAGAATGTAATTCCTAAATTAAATTAATAAATATGAATATTAAAAAAATAAAAAACAGTATTAGGAATATCCCTGACTTTCCTAAAGCTGGTATCCAGTTTAAAGACATAACTACCCTATTACAAGACCCTGATACTTTTCAGGAGGTAATTACCCAATTTACAGAAAAATTTAAAGATAAAAATATTCAGAAGGTTGTGGGAATTGAAAGCAGAGGATTTATTTTTGCAGCTCCTTTAGCTCTAAATTTAAATGCTGGCTTAGTATTAATAAGAAAGCCTGGAAAATTACCTTATAAAACACTGAAAGAAGAATACGACTTGGAATATGGTACTGATGCAGTTGAGATACATACTGATGCAATTCAAGCTGGTGAAAATGTACTTATTGTTGATGACTTATTAGCTACCGGAGGTACCGCGAAAGCAGCGGGTTCTCTGGTAAAAAGATTAGAGGGAAATATTATCGGATTTGTCTTTTTAATAGAACTAAATGGTTTGAAAGGGCGGGAATATCTGGATTGTCCTTCAATAATTTCTTTAATCTGTATATAATTTGTATTTATTGATATAGGAAATATTAATATAAATTTAACGATCTGCCAAAACTCCATGTTTATAGGAAACGTCAAATTTACAGACCTTATCCCCACCTTGTGATAAATTAAAGTCAAAATATT
>CAZKEL010000054.1:0-16619 GCA_964551815.1 uncultured bacterium | reverse complement strand
CAGGATTTATTAGGCATTAACATAGACAAATATTTTATGCCATCGGTTGCAAATACGGTGGGTGTAAATCTTAATAAATACAAAATTGTAAGAAAAGGACAATTTGCTTGTAACAGAATGCATGTTGGAAGAGATTATAGAATTCCAATAGCATTGTCTGATAGAGATCCTTTTATTGTATCACCAGCATATGATGTTTTTGAAATAACTAATATAGACAAATTACTCCCCGATTATTTAATGATGTGGTTTAGAAGAGCTGAATATGATAGAAATGCATGGTTTTTTACAGACGGTGATGTGCGTGGTGGTTTGCCATGGAAATCATTTTGTGAAATTGAACTCCCCGTCCCCCATATTGAAAAACAGCGAGAAATTGTGGCCGAATACAACACAGTAGTGAACCGCATTAAACTCAACGAACAACTGAACCAAAAATTAGAAGAAACCGCCCAAGCCCTGTACAATCATTGGTTTGTGGATTTTGAATTCCCCATTGATGACAATGTATCCCCTTCAGGGAAATTGTCCACAGGACAACGGGGCTATAAATCCAGTGGTGGTAAAATGGTGTATAATGCAGAATTGGATAAGGAAATCCCGGAGGGGTGGGGAGTTTCAAGTTTGATTGATTTAGCAGAAATCACTATGGGACAATCACCAATTGGGGAAAGTTATAATGAAATTGGAAATGGTGAAATATTCTATCAAGGGCGAACAGATTTTGGTTTTCGTTTTCCAAAAATCAGAATATCTACTACTGAACCAAAAAGAAAAGCACTCAAAGATGATATTCTTATGTCTGTAAGAGCCCCTGTTGGTGATTTAAATATTGCGAATACTGATTGTTGTATTGGTAGAGGACTTTCTGCTTTGAGAAGCAGAATCCAATGTAATTCTTTTCTTTTTTATTTGTTGCAAGATGTCCGGAACCAATTCGAAATATCAAATGATGAGGGAACAATATTTGGATCTATTACAAAAGATGAATTGCACAATATTTTAGTAATTAAACCGAATAATAATATTGTAGTAAAATTTGATTCTCTTATAAAGGTGTCTGATAATACAGTTAAGAATCACAGTATTGAAATTGGTAAGTTGGATGAAATAAAAAATTTACTTCTTACCAAAATGGCAAGGGTAGAATAGTAATATGGAAGTTTCTAAAGAGGAAGAAATCAAACAAGTAAATGTTGGGGCACCACACCTTGTAATTTTAGGAGCCGGCGCAAGTTATGCTTCTTTTCCCAATGGTGATAAATTGGGTAATAAATTACCATTGATGGATAATTTAATAGAGGTTTTGAAGTTAGAAGAATTAATTAAGAAAACTGGTTTTTCTTTTAATACGAATAATTTTGAAGATATATATGACATTATATATCAAAATAATCAACTGAATTATATCCGAAATGAAATAGAAAACAGCGTTTTTCAGTATTTCTCAAATATGGTAATACTTGACACACCGACTATTTATGACCACTTACTTTTATCATTAAGGGAGAAAGATTTCATCGCAACTTTTAATTGGGATCCATTTTAAATTCAAGCATACAGAAGAAATGGCAAACATTTCAAATTACCAAAACTATTATTTTTGCATGGAAATGTCGAAGTTGGTTATTGTTCAAACGGTTGCATAAAAGGAAATATTGGTGATTTGTGCACAAAATGCAACAAACCATTAATCCCAACGAAATTGCTTTATCCCATCAGTGATAAAAATTATGAGCTAGATAAATTCATTTCTCAGGAAAGGTTGGCATTTCAAGAAGTATTGAAGCAAACATATATGATTACTATTTTTGGCTACGGTGCTCCTAAATCTGATGTTGTTGCTATTGACATAATGAAAAATGCATGGAAAGCTGATAGAGACAGGGAACTTGAAGAAGTTGAAATAATAGATATTCGAGATGAATCTGATTTAATTAAAACTTGGGAGCCTTTTATATTTAGTCATCATTACCGTATAAAAGATGATTTCTACGATTCTTGGATTGCTAATCACCCAAGAAGAACAGGTGAGGCATATTTTAATCAATTTATCGAGGCTAAGTTTATTGATAATAATCCAATTCCTTCGGATTTAGAATTTAATGACCTTTGGGATTGGGTTGGAGGAATCACAAAATATGAGTGAAAATAAACATAAAAAGTATTAACCAAAACTCAACAATGCCGTTGTTATCAATGCGTGAATGTCCAGTAAATTAATGAATAAACTGGACAAATTAAGGTGTGGTTTTATAACGGTAAAAACTTTATTCACCGATGGCAATAAATTGTAGGGTGGTAAAACCTAAACAAAGTAAACAATGAGTGAAACCAATCGCATAGAATATAAACAAGAACTCACCAGAGATATGGATTTAGAGAAGGAAGTAATAGCTTTTCTTAATTACCATGAGGGCGGCATTATTTATATTGGTGTTGATAAGGATGGCGTGGTTATAGGGGTGGCCGACCCAGATGGTGATATGCTCAAAATAAAAGACCGCATCAAAAATAATATACAACCATCTTGTATGGGTTTATTTGATGTGGTGGCTGAAGAAAAAGACGGTAAAGATATCATTAAAATCAATCTGGCCAGTGGACCGGAAAAGCCTTACTTCAAAAAACGGTATGGCATGACGGAACGGGGATGTTTTATTCGAATTGGCACTGCTTCTGAGCCCATGCCACAGCGCATGATTGATGATTTGTTTGCCAAGCGAACGCGTAATTCTATTGGTAAAATTAAATCGAATCACCAGGATTTATCCTTTGAACAACTGAAAATTTATTACCAAGAAAAGGGAATTTCACTCAATGATCATTTTGCTTCAAATTTAGAATTACTCACAGAAAATGATGAATATAATTATGTGGGTTATTTGATGTCAGACAGCAATAATGCTTCTGTAAAACTTGCAAAATATCATGGAATCACCCGAGCCAATTTGATAGAGAATGAAGAGTATGGAAATTGCTCACTGATTAAAGCAACCAAAAGCATTTTAGATAAATTAGAAGTTGAGAACAAAACCAAAACACAGATCACATACAAAGGGCGAAAAACACAAAAGTTGTGGAGTGAAATTGCTTTGAAAGAAGCTGTGTTAAATGCTTTTGTCCATAATGATTATACGACAGAGCTTTTACCCAAATTTGAGATTTTTGATGATAGAATTGAAATTACTTCAAATGGTGGATTACCTGAAGGATTGTCACAAGTGGAGTTTTTTCAAGGATATTCTGTCCCCAGAACTAAAGAGTTGATGCGAATTTTCTCTGATTTGGACATGGTAGAGCAGTTAGGCTCAGGTGTGCCAAGAATCCTTGAATATTATGGTGAAGATTGTTTCCACTTTTCGGATAATTTCTTACGGATGACTTTTCCTGCTTCTGCCAAAGTCACCCCGCAAGTCACCCCGCAAGTCACCCCGCAAGTCACCCCGCAAGTCAAACAGTTGATTTTAATGGTACAAAATGCGATGACAAGACAAGAAATGCAGGAAAAGTTCAATTTATCAGATAGAGAGAATTTTAGGAAAAATATTCTACTACCGGCTCTTAAAGACGGACTAATTGAAATGACCATTCCGGATAAACCCAAAAGTCGGTTGCAAAAATATCGCTTAACACCCTTGGGTGAACAATTGAAAAGTGAAATTAAAAAGTGAAATGAAATTCACTGAAGCCAAATTAGAACAAGCATTTATTGAATTACTGGATAGGGAAGGATATCCCCATCAATTGGGCAGTACAATTTCTCGTAAAGATGATGCCGTCTTGATTGAGGATGATTTAAAATGCTATTTACTCACTCGGTATAAAAAAGAGAGTCTCACTGAAACGGAAGCAGAATCTATCATTACCAAATTGAAACGCATGTCTTCTGCTGATCTATATGAAAGTAATAAAACCATCATGAACTGGCTATCTGATGGATTTATTCTCAAACGTGAAGACCGCAGCCTGAAAGATATCCATATTGAACTTATTGATTACAGCGGACTGAATCTTCAGCAGAAAAGTAAAGATTTAGATACTGTCGTGGCAGAACCAGAATCGGGATTTGGCCATGATAAAAACATTTATAAATTTGTAAATCAGCTTGAAATTTACGGTACTGAAAAACGCATCCCCGACGGCATTATTTATATCAATGGCATTCCCGTGGTGGTAATTGAGTTTAAGTCTGCCATTCGGGAAGAAGCCACCATTCATGATGCCTTTGTTCAGCTTACTACACGCTATAAACGGGATATTCCTGAATTGTTTAAGTATAATGCTTTTTGCATTATCAGTGATGGCGTCAATAATAAAGCTGGTTCCTTTTTTGCCCCTTATGAATATTTTTATGCATGGCGACGCATTGCAGGTGCAGCAAAGGAAGTAGATGGAATAGACAGTTTTTATACCTTAATTCAGGGGATGTTGGACAAAAATCGAATACGAGATATTATCCGTAATTTCATTTATTTCCCCGATAGTTCTAAAAAGGATGAGAAAATTCTGTGTCGCTATCCCCAATATTATGCAGCCCGCGCTTTGTATGAGTCGATAAAAATGGCAGGCATCCCTAACGGAGATGGAAAAGGGGGAACCTATTTTGGAGCAACCGGAAGCGGGAAAAGTTTCACCATGCTCTTTTTGACTCGTCTGTTAATGCGCAGTGTACATTTTTCCAGTCCCACGATTATTCTTATTACTGACAGGACTGATTTGGACAGACAGCTCTCCCAACAATTCACCAATGCTAAAAAATATATTGGGGATAATCAAGTCATCAGTGTGGAGAGTAGATCAAAATTACGAGAATTTTTACAGGACAGACAAAGCGGTGGCGTATTTTTAACCACCATTCAAAAATTTACAGAAGATATCCAACTCCTGACTGACCGTACTAATGTAATTTGTATTTCCGATGAAGCTCATCGAAGTCAAACCAATTTAGATCAGAACATCAGAGTAACCGTGGATGGCGTGCGAAAGAGTTATGGCTTTGCAAAATATTTACACGATTCACTACCCAATGCCACTTTTGTCGGTTTTACAGGAACGCCCATAGATGCTACGCTGGATGTATTTGGTGAAGTTGTGGATGCTTATACCATGACGGAATCTGTCCAAGATGAAATTACCGTTCGTATTGTGTATGAGGGCAGAGCTGCAAAAATTGTACTCAATAACAGTGAATTGGAAAAAATTGAACGTTATTATGCTCAGGCGGAAAAAGAAGGTGCCAGTGAATATCAAATTGAAGAGAGCAAAAAAGCAATGGCATCCATGCATCATATATTGGGGGATCCTGACCGTTTACAGGCACTGGCAGAAGATTTTGTGTCCCATTATGAAACACGCGTTTCAGAAGGAGCCACCGTTAGCGGAAAAGCGATGATTGTATGTTATAAGCGCGATATTGCATTTGATTTGTATAATAGAATTATTGCTCTGCGACCGGAATGGGCAGAAGAGAGAATTTCTGCGCCGGATGTGGAATTAACAGATAGCGAGAAAAAAGAAATCAAGCCCATTGAACAAATCAAGTTGGTGGCTACACGAAGTCAGGATGACCCTGAAGATATGTGGAATCTTTTGGGAAATAAAGAGTATCGCAAAGAATTAGACCGCCAATTCAAATTTGAGAAATCCAATTTTAAAATTGCCATTGTGGTGGATATGTGGCTCACGGGGTTTGACGTACCATCTTTAGATTCGATTTATATTGATAAGCCTATTCGTCGGCATAGCTTAATTCAAACCATTTCCCGAGTTAACCGCAAGTTTAAAGGCAAACAAAAAGGATTGGTGATTGATTATTTTGGCATCAAAAAACAAATGAATTTGGCGTTGGCTCATTATAACAAAATTGATGGTCAGAATTTTGAAGAAATTAATGAATCCATCATTGTAGTGCGAGATCACCTTGATTTATTGGCGAAAGTATTTCATTCATTTGACAGTACTGCTTACTTCACTGGTTCCCCTGTGGAACAGCTCAATACTTTAAACAAAGCTGCAGAATTTGTCCAGCAAACAAAAGAAATTGAAAACCGCTTCATGGCAATTGTGAAACGATTAAAAGCGGCCTATGATATTTGTTCGGGAAGTGGTGAACTTGCACTAGAAGAAAGAGACCAAATTCATTTTTATCTGGCTGTAAGGTCAATTATTTTCAAGCTGACAAAAGGCAATGCACCCGATACAGCACAAATGAATGCCAAAGTCCGTGAGATGATTAAAAAAGCTCTGGAAAGTGACGGTGTAGAAGAAATATTTAAAATGGGTGAAGATGTTGAAAATGAACAGGATTTATTTGATGAAGATTATTTAGATAAAATCAATAAAATCAAACTCCCCAATACCAAAATAAAACTACTGTTGAATTTGCTATCCAAATCCATCAATAGTATTAAAAAAGTCAATAAAGTGAGAGGAATAGACTTTTCTCAAAAAATGGAAAAGCTGGTTGAATTTTATAATGACCGTAGCGAAAACGATGTGCTGAGGAGTGAAGTCTATGAAGAAATGGCGGAACAACTAACGGAAATGATATGGGATGTGCATCGAGAATTTTCTGCCGGAGATGTATTGGGAATTGATTTTGAAGAAAAAGCATTTTACGATATTCTCAAAGAATTATGTATTAAATACGATTTTACCTATCCAGAAGAAAAATTGATAAATTTGTCAAAAGCTGTTAAAGAATTAGTGAATGAACAGGCTAAATTCCCCGACTGGAATAGACGAAATGATATTAAATCCGCGTTAAAAGTGGGATTGATTCTTCTTTTAGATGAACATGGATATCCACCTGTTGAGCGAGATGAAGTCTATGCGGAAATATTTGACCAGGCAGAAAATTTTAAGCACTACCATAACTTAGAAATTCAATAAAGGTATCTACTATGAAACCAGTACTCAACTTAGAAAATATTACTAAATTCGAAGAACATGAACACCAAGCATTTTCCGGTAAATATGCCGTCATCGGAGAAAAAATTGGGGCGAAACAGCTAGGCTATAATTTGACGATCGTCCCTCCCGGAAAAAAATCCTGTCCTTTACACAACTATTGGGTAAACGAGGAAATGTTTTTGATTTTAGAGGGAGAAGGTACCTTGCGTTTTGGTGAAAATGAATATAATATTAGACCACATGATATCATTGCCTGTCCTGCTGGAGGCAGAGAATTAGCCCATCAAATTATTAACACAGGTAAATCCGATTTAAAATACCTGGCATTAAGTACCAATGAAAAACATGAGATTTGTGAATATCCAGATTCAGATAAAATCATCTCAACAGTTGGACAATATAAAAATATGGAACTGAGACATATTTCAAAATCTGACACCTCCCTCAATTATTATGATGGTGAAAATTGAAAATGACATCCAAGATAAAAGAAGTATCCTATAAAATATATCATGCTTATGAAGAAAAGGATATGATAGTTGAATCTCTAAAATTCTACAATTTGCTAAATTCAAGGAGAACTATCAGAGATTTTTCTGACAAATCTGTGCAATTAGAGGTGGTTGAAAATTGTATTAAAACTGCAGGTACAGCACCCAGTGGCGCAAATATGCAGCCCTGGCACTTTGTAATGATATCCGACCCCCAGCTTAAAAAGCAAATCCGCATTGCGGCTGAAAAGGAGGAGAAAGAATTTTATGAAAGCCGAGCACCAAAAGAATGGCTGGAAGCTTTGGCACCCCTTGGAACAGATGACCATAAACCTTATTTGGAAAAAGCACCAATTCTTATTGCCATTTTCATGCAGCGTTTTGGAAAGCTTAAGAGTGGGAAAAAGGTTAAACACTACTATGGGTTGGAATCTGTTGGTATTGCAACGGGATTACTCATAACAGCGCTTCATAATGTGGGACTTGCAACCCTGACACACACTCCCAGTCCTATGGGATTTCTAAATGAATTATTAGCCCGCCCAAAAAATGAACGCCCCTTTTTATTATTGGTGGTGGGACATGCCGCAAAAAAAGCTAAAGTACCTGATATTAAACGAAAAGAGTTAAAGGAAATATTGACAAAGCTGTAAAAAAATGACCCTTCAAAAAACATAGAAGAGTCATCTTTTTTATTAATATCCGGAGAATCAGTTTCGGAAAGATAATCCCCGGATTGAGTTCCTTCCTAATTTCCTAAAATCACATTGATCAAAGAGATAATATCCATGATATTCAATATAGAATCATTATTGAAGTCAAGAGCCTCAAGTTGACACTCTCCTGCTTCTTCAGTATCTAATACAAAATTTACAGTTAGGATTACATCTAAAATATTTACAACGGTATCACCATTTGCATCTCCCATTAGAATCTCGCCACAGCCCCCACCAACAGAAACGGTTTCCATAACTGTGGTAGTATTAAAACCGGTAACCGTAAGCAATATATCATCATCTGATTCTATACTACCTTCAAATTCAATTTGGGCGGTTCCTGAGTCATCAGCATAGGCTGCTCCTAAATATTCACCGTTATTTGAAAGCGCTGCCAAGTGGAAACTGCCTCCCCCGGTAATCTGAACATGATACGAAGCTGCCCCGGATTCTATATTGCCGCTATGATTTACTGAAATGTCATTAGGTGTATCCGTTCTCAACACGATACTGGGGTCGCCAAAAATTGTCCAGTGGTCCGTTTCATCATCACCGGAAGATCCATATTCATCGTTCATTTTTAAGCAGCCATTAAAGGATACTCCACCAAAAGTGACTTTTCTGTTATTGGTATAACTTTCTACTAAAATATCAACCATTTCATCCTGTGCTGACATTGGCGGCGCCCAGCCCATGTAAATAGTGGACATGAAAGTAGCAATGGCTCCGGTAGGTTCACCATTATTTGTAGCTCTTTGAAATGTCTCTGCCAGACAGGTATAGCCTGCAAAATTACCGCTGATACACCCTACTCCGCAGACGAAGGGTAATTCATTTTCGTTTACCAGTTGATTTACATGGGAGGTACTGAAATTGGTAGTAACTAAATTGGTAGTTTCTCCATGACCGGTATAATGAAGAATGCTTCGTCCGTCATTTAAGGCATTCTTCAATAAGGTACTATTTGGATTTCCATTTGCATCCTGTCCCCCATGCGTTCCGTCATACATTTCATCCACAGAGGAATAGGTGTATTGCATGAGGTCTAAGCGCATATTACGGGCATGCTGCCAATCTGCTTCGCCATCATCTCCTGCACCTGCTCCCTCGTTAGATGCCACCATAACCCCTTTCCTGTACCAACTTGCTCCCGTTTGGGGGTCGCGCTCGTATTCTATGGAGCGTTCAACCTGGGTATTTACATGAGAAATATTTTCGGCAGAAAATCTCCCAACAAAAAATTCAGGGTATGAATCATTCCCTGACATATAACTGTACCAAGGGTCAGATTCCCCTGAACTCCAACCACTCCCTGTGGAAATTGCAGGAATCTGACTGATATCACCAACCAGCAGAACAAATGCAAGATTATGTGAATCGTAGAAATCCTCTATGTAATTCTTAATGGAAGTATAATTTGACCCTGCTTCAGATTTGGGAACCATAGTAGTTTTAATTCCTTTCTGATTTTTCCATTCTACAAAGGGCTCCATGGCATCCATAAAACTATCATAACAAATGATGAGCATTTCACCATCTTCAGAAACCGGAGTATAACGATTACTACTGCCATAGTTGAGAAAGTGGTTCTGATAAATATGGTTAAAGTCCAAGGTAGGTTGCACCGCCCTGCTTTTTTTATGAAATGGATTTTTGGTTTCCTTTTCATTAAAAATAATTTTCACTTTTAGATGGTGATATACCTTTAACACTTCACTGACCGGATTATATTGAAAAGGATTAAATTGTACTACCTGCCCACGGAAATCCCTGAGAATATATGGTTCATTTAATTGAAGGATTTCGCCAGGGAAGAATTCGTTTTTTGTATAAGAGATCCCTTCAGCATAAGGTACAAGAGAAAGGTCTATATTTCTGGGTTGGTTTCCTTTAGATGCAGGTATCCTGTATTTTTCAAATTCAGTCATTTCAGATTGAAGAACTTCATAATGAGTTCCCCCGGTATCTTTAATGATGATGGAGCGGTTTATGTGAGGCAATGCAGGAGCTCCAACCTGTAAAAAATTTGGTTCACCTTCAAGGATTACCTGTGAATAGGCATTACCGTTAATTCGAAGTTGATTGGATTCAAAATGATGTAACCGATATTCTAAGATAATGTGGTCATTTGTTTCTTCCAGAAGGGTTACGGTTGAATTTGTAGTACCGGAATTTAGTTCTATGGTTTTTCCTGACAGGCAGGCAAACAGAATAATTGTTAAAATTAAATATTGAATTACTTTCATAATATGCATCTCACTTTTTAGAGTCCCTACAATCAACTCCCATAAATTTAATGGGATGTTCCTCCAAGGGGTTATATTTATACTGAAACACAATGTAACCAGAGGAATACTCTCCGATTTGAAGATTCATTTTGTGACTGAAAAAACAAATTCCTGAATTGGTTTTGGGTAAACTACTCATTAAAATTGGAGGAAACCAGTGGCAACCTATAAACTGGGGATTAAAAATTGCAGGGAGGTGAAATCCCTGGTACAGGCGAAAACAAAAAAAGCAGCTATTTCATATTTTGCTGCTTTATTACAATTAAGAGAAGAGGAATTATTAGCTATCTATACCATTAACTGAAAGTTATACCTCTAAAATATGGTTCGCAAGCTGAACTATATCCAAAACATCAACCATTCCGTCTTCATTCAAATCAGCTGCATTAAATTCTTCATCAGTGGGATTATGGGTTTGAATAATTATATTCACTACCACAACAATATCTAAAACATCTACCATTCCGTCGGCATTTACATCCCCGGGAGGTATTGAAGAAAAACCTGAGTCACAATTCCAGTCTGATGAGCCACAAGTATTAACGGATTCAACACAATAGTCATAGACGACTTCTGGTTCTGAAATGATATCACTGTATTGGGTGAAGTCTGAAGTTACGATCCCCATCCATGCTCCATCTCTGTAAATTTTATAATCCTCTGCAGAAACAACAGAAGACCATGAAATAACTACCCCATCATAAAAATCACCATCTGAGGCCAATACATTTACAGGGCTGTCAGGTGCAGATTTTACAGAACCGGGGTTACACGTCATTTGAGACATTCCGCACTCATTTACTGCTTCAACACAGTAAACATGTTCAGTACCTGATTGTGCTCCCCAGTCCTCATAAGAGTTTTCACCAGAGCTTAATTGAGCGATTAAAGTACCATCGCGATAGAGTTTCTGCTCTGTCACCCCTGAAGTTGGAGACAAGCTCCAGTTTAAGTTTACTGTGTAACAGTTATCTTCATCAGAAGCCAGAAGATTTGTGGGGCTTTCAGGCTCTTCGCAGCTATAGAAAAACTGCATCCTCATATGATCAATACAATAATTATCCTCTGAGCCAATTCTGGGGATGAGCATATCATTGCTCCAGGTTTGGGCAACAATATATTCATTATCCGTATAACTAATACTGAGCTCATAATCATGGGACCAATTCCCATTTGCATCCATCATTCCCATATAGGTTTCAGACCAAAGAGGAAGGTCATCACATTGACCACCACGGACAGTAATCCTGATTTCTTCAACTGATTGATGGAATGGCGGTGTGTATCCGTACCATGCTTCACCCCAGTAATCCAGAGGATTCCACCAACTGTCATCCCACCCAAGTTTCACACAGTCACTGGCTCCGCTCAGGCAGGCACAGGTGTATTCAATGGCGTCATCATCAGACCAGGTTCCCATGGTTTCACTGCCTTGTTTAAAATCCACCCATACTTCTCGGGATGCCGAAAGCAGCTGATAATCAGGATTTAAAACTCTTATGAATTCTGGGGTAATGACCTTTTGTAACTGGTTATAATGTCGGGGGGACATAATACGGTGATAGGAAGCTGGTCCTGAATAAAGCTCCATTTTGGGAACTGCAGTTGAAGCTAATTGAAAGAGAGAGTCATTTTTTAAATCTAATTGAACCAGATAAAATTTTTCATTAGCATTAACTTCCTCTACCAATGCTTCAATACGACCTGCAGGTTGAAATTCTTTAATGGTAATTTCAGGTGGTTCTGCAGACTGACTGTAAAGCAGTACAGTAGAAAAAAGAGTAATTGTGATGAATTTTTCCATCCTCCGCATACCTGCAAATTACAGTATTTCTTCAATATTTAAAAGGATAAAAATGTCTTACATAATTTCTGAAACAAAAAATACAATAAACTCCAAAGGAGAACTGTTGTAATATAGGGGATTATGAAACTCATCCTTTTTTATTTCATCTCAGGGCTATTAACTATTACTTACTCCCAAGTGAATACTGAATCCATGCGGGGAGAGCCAGTAAGCACAGGCATAACCTCCTCGATTCAATTTGATTTTGATTATATTTCCGGAAATTCCAACATATTTTTTCTAAATGGTAAGTTTCGGATAGATTATCGAAGAAAATCAGGACTACATAGCTTTATTACCGGAACCTATGACCGATCATTTGAAAAGTCAGAGGAAGATTTCAGTAACAGAGGATTTACCCATTTAAGAATTACACAACCCATTATTAATTCTTTTTCCGGTGAACTTTTTTTACAAAAGGAATATAATCACTACTTGGATTTACACAACAGAGAACTCGTAGGCAGTGGAATCAGGTGGCAGCCATTTCAGGGTATTTATCTGGGAAATGGCATAATGCAGGAAATGGAAAGTTATACTTATCTTACTCAGGATAATTCTTTTATAAAATCCACCAATTACCTTTCCCACACCACCGAAGTCAATCAATTTCTATCCTTGAGAAATACTTTATACTATCAATTTAAATTAAAATCTATTGAACATTTCAGAATTTTATGGGATGGTGAATTAGAAGGCTTTCTCACTTCAAAAATATCCTATTTTATAGGAATGCATTTGAGATATGATAAGAGTGAAATGAATCCTCATGGAGATACCTATTTTGAAATCCATAACGGAATTGGTTTTCAATTTTAACGGGAACAAAATTTACTGTTAATTGTTAGGGAATACAGTGTAAGTTATTTCAACTAATTTGACCTTAAAACGGAGGAAACTTGAAAAAATTATTAATAATATCAATACTATTGCTTAGCAGTTCTGTGGTTTACGCTCAAGCTAAACCCTGTTGCAAAAATAAAGCAAAAACCGGAATATCGTGTAAAAATTCACAGGTAAACACTGAAACTGCCTTAAACTCTGAGGAGCTCCCATCTTCAGACCAACTATCTGCCAAACCTTGTTCATCTTCAAAAACCTGTTGTAAAAAAGAGGGTAAATCCTCTTGGTGGAAATTCTGGGCAAAAAAATCAAATCAAGCCTGTTGTAACACATCAGAAACAACAGACGCCATTGATAACAAGGGAATTAACAATAACATAAAAGGGAAAGTTTTTGTACCAGCATATACTGATCATTCCACGGGCTGTAATAGTTACTGATACATGCTGTTACAAGAATAATTTTGTCAATTATTGAGGACAACCAATAAGTTTTCAACGACAAGATTAGATTAGGATCAGTGCTTGCGGAAATGTTGATCCTCATCACAAAACTGAAAATTAATAAACAGTAAACTTGAACAAAAAGGAAACGCACAAATGAAGAAGATACAATTATTATCAATACTGGTACTTTCTGGCGCTGTTTTATTCGGAGGAAAAGAAACAGCCGCTGCTAAAGCGAAAGTCAACTTTAAGGAATCTGTAGTAGCACGCTCTGAGTCCGCTGGTTCAGTTGCTGACTTGGTGATTGACTCAGACAAAGCTATTCACGGATTACAATTCGACATCAGCTATAACCCATCTGAAATTAAATCCATCAAACCTGAAGCAGTATCTGGTTTTGAGGTTAAGTATAATGAATTATCAGAGGGCGTAGTTCGTGGTCTTGTATTTAGTATGCAGGGTCATGTACTGCCTGAAAATCTTTCTTTTGAATTTATCAATACAGACGGATTTGAAGGGGCCAGCACCATCGAATTTAAAGATATTATTTTAGCAGATAGTAAAGGTAATTCTGTAGAAGTTGAAGCCCAGACGTATGATATCAATTTCTCAAATAGCCTTCTGCCTGTAAAAACTGAACTGACAGATGCTTACCCTAATCCTTTCAATCCAAGCTCTACCCTGAATTATGGTGTAGCTACAGAAGGTCATGTTGAAATCATGGTTTATGATGCTACCGGTAGATTGGTTGAAGAATTAGTAAACCAACATCAATCTGCAGGGTATCACAGTGTAACCTGGAACGCAGCCGAACAGGCTAGCGGAATGTACTTTGCAAAAATGATTGCCGGTGATATTGTTCAGACTCAGAAATTAGTACTGTTGAAATAATCGCAGTCTAAATTTAAATAAGTGAAAAGGGCAGAGTGAATTCTCTGCCTTTTTTATGTATATCACAAAATCAATTGTTTCATACATCGTAAATTAGTTCCTTAAATAAGTAATATTTATTGACCTCGATATTTGGAGAAAAATTAAAATGATTAAAAGACTGGTAATTTTATTAATAGGAACTCAGATTCTGTTTTCGGTATCTGCCCAAAAATCTGAAAACACTTTTCTATTTTGCCTAAAGCCTGAAATTCAACCATTAGAAATTTCAACCCGAAACGGGATACCTCAGGTACAGATTGAGTCCCTGAACTCTGTAATTAAAAATAATTCAGTATCACGAATTGAGAAATGGATTCCCAACGCAACTGAAATGGACAGAGACGGAAATATTTATCTCAACAGAATTTACCGTGTATATTTAAACGAAAATAGAACGGTGTCAAGAGACCAGGCGATTTATGCATTTGATTCTTTAATTGAGTCCATTTATGCAGAACCTGAATTTATACGGAAACCCCTTTATACACCAAATGATCCAGGCCTGGGAAATCAATGCAGTATTGAAGCAGTAAGGGCGGACCAAGCTTGGGATTATTGGAACATTCCCGAAGATATGCCTGGTGATACTGACATAATATTAGCCTCGGTTGATACAGGAGTTGATTATACACATCCTGATTTGGTGAATAGTTTGTGGGTGAATCAGGGTGAAATTCCTGCCCTCGTTTATGAGATTGGTGTGGATGCAAATGATGATGGCTATATATCATCCTCAGAAATCAATGCATTCATGGCAACCCAAAGTGATTTGAATGAAGATGGAGTCGTTAACTTCCGTGATGCACTCTCCAGTGGTTCACCATTTATGGATGGTAGTGATGCTGATGGTAATGGTTATACTGATGACCTCATTGGCTGGGATCCCGCTGGTACCTGGGGCACTGACGACCCTGATCCTTTCCCTAAAACAGGAATAGCGATCAACGGAACCTGGGCACATGGCACCCATGTTGCAGGAATTTTAGCTGCAACCACGGATAATGGAGTGGGAATGGCATCTACCATGTTCAACGGGAAAATCATGAGTGTAAAATGTTCTAAGGATGGACCTGCCACTGAAGAACCTGGAATTTCTGATGGATATGCAGGGATTCTTTATGCTGCTAAAGCTGGTTACTACTCCGGTGCAAAAACCATTATAAATAACAGCTGGGGTGGCGGCGGTTTTAATAATTCAGAAAATTCAACTATCAATACAGCCTATGATACCTATGGTGCCATTATCTTGTCTGCCGCAGGAAACGGCAATGATGCCACTGGGGAAGAACAATATGGCGCCCATTATCCATCCAGTTATGAAAACTCTATTTCTGTCTGTGCTATCAACTGTAACGGAACCTGGGGAAATTGGGCTACCTATCACACCTCAGTAGATTTAGCTGCTCCAGGTGAAAATATATATTCTGCAATCATCGGAACCGGATATGAATCCTGGAATGGTTCTTCAATGGCAAGCCCTAATGCTGCCAGCGTTCACGGATTGGTTTGGGCATGGCATTCTGACTGGACAAATCAACAGGTGAGAGATATGGTGTCCTCTGCTGCGGACCCTTTTATTTATGATATAAATCCGGACTATATTGATTGTAACGGTTATAGTACAGGTGGCTATTGTCTGGGAACGGGTATGGTGGATGCCCATAAGGCTATTGGACTCAGTTTTTCACCAAATTTATTAATCGAAGGTGTTTTAATTGAAGATTCATCAGGCGATTATGATGGTAATGCAAATCCCGGGGAAACCACGAACCTCCTGCTGCCTCTTCATAATGTTGAAGGATGGGTGAATGCACAAAATGTTATTGGTACATTAACTTCATCATCTTCTCAAGTGACTATCATTGACGGCTCTGTTAATTATGGAAGTATTAACGCAGGAGATTCTGCTCTGGAAGAAAATGATGTTTTTACCATTGCCCTCTCCGATGAAATCCCCTTGGGTACGCTTACCCTTCAATTAAACATCACCGCAGTTAGTGATGGTTATAATTATAATCAACAAAGAGAATTTGAATTGGATATATCCTTTAATCAAGCAGGATTTCCTGTAACAACCAATGAAATTAAAGCCAGCCCTCTGGTCATTGATCTGGATGATGATGGAGAATTAGAAATTATCT
>CAZKEL010000053.1:0-17756 GCA_964551815.1 uncultured bacterium | reverse complement strand
TAAGGGCTTCCTTAATTCTATAAACTGGGGATAAGGTCTATTACTTGTCATGCATATTGATAAAATTGAGGCTAGTGAGTCTAACCAAAAATAGAGGGTTCAGGGAATGTCTTTGTCCAGATTTTCATCTTTTATTATTTCACGCCATTCATTCCGGGAGTGCAGTGCCCGAAACACAGCGATGGCAGCCAATAGGCATAATAATATAATGGATGATGTCACCCACAAGATATTTTCCCTGTCGAGAAAGACCAGTAGCAGTATTAAAACGAACCAGGCGAAATGATAAATTTTATTGAAGGTAAGCATGAGGAAAATTAGAACATTCTCCTTACCCCAACCAATAAAGGGATAGAATATTGAAGTTTGAAGGAGTTAATTCCCTAAAAGATCAACAAGCGAGAGGATTGCATTTCTGCTTACATCGGTGGTGGTATTTTCTAATATTATAAATAATTACCGCAGATAGTGTAACTTTTTCTTGCATGATAGTGGGGAATGTGAATATTATTGTGGGTAAGAGTGGGGGATAATCCCTAACTTTTACGAGCGGATAATTCATTGACGAATAGTTTACATATATCATTTACCGGGGAGTATTCCAATTCATTAGACTCCAAAAACCGGGTTAATATTCCTGCAAAATTCAGAAAGGCACTGGACCCTGTCAATGACCGTACCTTCATCCTCACCCGCGGATTTGATACCTGTCTCCTGCTGTACCCTCTCACTGAGTGGCAAAAAGTAGAAGAACAGCTGGGCAGGCTCAGTACTATCCGGGGCAGGGACAGAGAATTTGTCCGTTCAATCACTCGCCACGCTGTTTCGGTTCAATATGACGGCCAAGGCAGGATACCCATCCCTGAGCCTCTGTTGGAATATTCAGGTATCAACAAACAGATTTCTGTCATTGGAATGTTAAAGAAAATTGAACTTTGGGATCCGGAAGAACTTGCTAAAAAGGATGCACAGCAAGCAGGTATTGATGACCCCGGATTTGAAGATTTAGCGAATGAAATCAACTTTTAATCCAAATGCTTCCTCCTTCTCCGCATCAACCGGTTTTATTGGAGGAGAGCCTGCATTATTTGCTTACAGATCCCAATGGATTTTATTTAGATGGAACTGTAGGGTTTGGAGGGCATGCTGAAGCGCTGCTTTCCAAACTTTCTGAAAAAGGACAGCTTATCGGAATTGATCTTGACCCCTATGCTCTGGACTACACTCAAAAACGCCTGTCAGCACACTTCACCTCTTATTCCCTCCATCAAGGAAACTTTCGGGAATATCCAATACTCCTCCAAAAAGAAGGTGTGTCTAAATTGACAGGAATTTTAATTGATCTTGGTACCTCCTCCTGCCAGATTGATTCGGGGCATAGGGGTTTTTCTTTTCAGCAGGATGCACCTCTGGATATGCGATTAAATCCACAGAAGGGTATGAGCGCAGAAGAATTTTTAAATACAGCCTCTCAAGAGGAACTGTCGGCAATTATTAAAGACTACGGTGAAGAAAGGCATCATCGAAGAATTGCCCGAAAAATTGCTCTCATGGGCAAATCCGGAAAAATGACTACTACTTTCCACCTTAAAGAGGCCGTGAAAGGCTCTGTTCATCCCCGCTATGTAACCAAATCTTTAGCGCGGGTCTTTCAGGCTGTTCGAATTCACATTAATCAGGAATTGGACTCTCTAAAAGAAGCATTACAGGCATCCCTGGATTGGTTGAAAATTGGCGGGCGAATCGTCATTATTTCCTTTCACTCCCTGGAGGACAGAATAGTTAAACAATTTTTCAAAGAAGCTGCAGTCACCTGTTCCTGTCCAAAAGAATTTCCTGTCTGTGTTTGCGATACAAAGCCTGATTTAAAAATTCTCACGTCCCGTGGAATTAAACCCTCTGCTGATGAAATTCAACAAAACAGCAGATCCCGCAGTGCCAAGCTCAGGGTAGCAGAACGAATATGAAAAAAGGCAGCCTGAAAAAGAACACATCATTTTCAGATTTCCTGTTCTTCTTTGGGTTGGTCACGCTAACCACCTCTATACTGATTTTAATCGTCACTCTGAAAAATGAGTGTCTCTTCCTGCGCAATGAAATTTATCATCTGGAGAACATTCAATCCGGACATCTGAATAAAGTTAAAGTGTTGGCTGGCAATGTAAAAAATCTTTCCCGTCAAGACCGGATTGAAGAAATTGCTTTAGACAAATTTGGTTTGCATATTCCTGTTCCAGAATCCTTAACCGTTTATATTGGAGAAGATAGTTGAACCGCCTCTATTCCATCTATGGCGGACGGATACGGTTTGTGAGTTTTTCCATGCTGGCGTGTTCTGTATTGATTTTATCCAGAATGTTCTTTATTCAGTCCTTTCAGTCATCCATTTATCGTGATGCTGCAATGAATAAAGCTAAAACAGAGCGGTCAGTTAAAGGAAAGCGAGGCGACATTACAGATCGACACGGTAATAAACTGGCAGAAACCATTCATACCTATACTTTCTGGGTGAATACTAAAAAAGAATTTGACAGGCAGGGTATTATCTCTCTATTTACGCGAGAATTGCAGGTTCCCCATGAAAAGATAGCCCCTGTTTTGGCTGTACAGAAATCTTATATCCCTTTGGCAAAAGGGTTATTACGCTCTGAATGTGAAGGTGTTCTAGCAGAAATTAAAGACCTTAAAGGGTTACAGGTTGATGTGTCCGTGAGCCGCTATTACCCTTTTAATAATTTAGCCAGCCAGGTGGTAGGTTATATTGACAGAGATAATATGGGTCAATTTGGAATCGAACGACATTTCGATCCTTTATTATCCGGAAAAACGAGCCGATTAGTCTATGACAGAGCAGCTAATGGCAGAATCAGAAAGTCCTTAAATACAGAGCAGGAACTTGTCCGTGATGGTGTAAATATTGAGCTAACCATAGATGTTGACATTCAGGCAATCTTATTGGATGCCCTAAAACAGGGTTTAAAGCGAGCCAAGGCGACTACAGCTTACGGAGTGATCATCAATCCATTCACGGGAGATATTTTAGCCATGGCTTCCGTGCCGGATTTTAATCCCAATGAATACTGGAATTATGATGTTTCCACATTTTCCAACCGCATTATATCCGATTCCTATGAACCGGGTTCTACCTTTAAGCTGATTTCAATGACAGCGATTTTAGAGTCAGGCATCTTCGATGAGCAACATAGTGTTTATTGTGAAAACGGGAAATATCAGATTATCCCCTCTAAGGTAATTAATGACCATGAGCCTCATGAAGATTTAAGTATCCCGGAGATTTTCATTCATTCCAGTAATATTGGTCTCTCGAAGCTGGTGGATGAAATAGGAGCTCACCATATTTATGACTATGCACGCAGGTTCGGTTTTGGAATGAAAACCGGAGTACCCCTCACTGGTGAAACTTCTGGTAAACTGCGAAATTATCCTGATTGGACGAGATTATCTGGTCCCTCTATTGCCATGGGGCAGGAAATTTCTGTAAACACCTTACAGCTTGCTCTTGCCTATGCGGCAGCTGCCAATGGAGGATACCTTCCTTCGGCACGCATAGTGAATCAGATATGGGGGGAGGGGTTTGAGGACAGAGATTTTTCACCAAAACCTATCCGCAGAGTCATGTCTTCTAAAACTTCCCGCCAATTGCTGGCAATGATGGAAGATGTGGTGGTTAAAGGAACCGCGTACAAGGCTCGAATTCCAGGATTTAGAATCGGTGGTAAAACGGGGACTGCTGAAAAGTTTATTGATGGAACATATTCAAAACGGGAATTTATTTCCTCTTTCGCTTCTATTTTCCCTGTGGATAAGCCAAAGTATGTCTGTGTGGTATCTGTTGATTCGCCAATGTATGGCTATCACTGGGGGAACGAAACTGCTGCCCCCATCGTTAAAGAGATTTTTGAACGCCTGATTATTATTAATAATGAAAAAATGACAAAACCCCGGGAAAGAACACCGCAATTTGCAGCATTCAGTCCGTCAAAGACTCCTACAACCCTTTTATCAAAAGCAGGGGTAATATCTTCTACTGAGAGTACCGTTCCCAATTTTTTAGGGAAAACACTGAAGCAGTCAGTTCAGGAAGCAAAAAGTTTAGGAATTCAAATACATCCGGTTGGAACTTCCGGGAGAGTAGTATGGCAATCGGTCTCTCCCGGCCAACTGGTAACTGATCAACTTTCCTGCACCATAAAATTGGAAACAATGTGATGACCTTGCAGGAACTGGTTAAAAATATCCCACACAAAGGCCGAGCGGACAATCGGGAGATTTCTGCCATTACCTACGACAGTAGAAAGGTGAAGCCAGGGACCTTGTTTGTTGCTATTTCAGGAAAACAGGCAGATGGGCACGACTTTATTCCACAAGCAATTAAAAATGGTGCTGCAGCTATAATTTCAAATGGACGCAGCCCCAAAACTTCATCAGTACCAGTCATTCAGGTAAAGGATCCTCGCAGTGTAATGTCGCATATTTCTGCTGATTTTTATTGCAATCCTTCCGATGCGATGTTTGTGGTAGGAGTTACTGGTACGAATGGAAAAACTTCCATCACTCATATCCTCTATCATATTTTTCAAAAAGCTGAACTTTCCTGCGGAACGCTGGGTACCTTAGGATTTCAATCACCATCGGGTATGATGAGTACAGGATTTACCACTCCGGAATCAGTGGAGGTGCAGCACATGCTGCAGACTCTGAATACAGCGGGAGTTGAAAATGTAATCATGGAAATATCCTCCCACGCACTGGATTTACACCGCGTTGATGATGTAGATGTAGATGTTGCCGTCTTCACCAATCTTACCCCAGAACATTTGGACTTTCACAAAACTATGGACAATTATTTTCAATCCAAACTAAAATTATTTGAGTCCCTTACTTCGAAAAAATTAGCTGTGGTGAATCTTGATGATCCATACGGCAAACAGATTGGAAGGCGTATTTCCGCACATCTTACCACCTATGGATTGGATAAACGGGCAAAGCTACACCCTATTGATTATACCCTGAGCTTAGACGAGACCATTGCATTATTAAAATATAGTAAGACAGAGTTTGAAATCTGTTGCCCCCTCATTGGTGGTTATAACTTGTCAAATATTCTGGCTGCAACAGCGGTGAGTTTAGAAAAGGGGATATCTCCTAAAATAATTCAGTCTGCATTAAACAGCCTCCCCCCGGTACCCGGAAGAATGGAAAAAATTGATGCCCAATGTAAAGGCAGGGTATTCATTGATTATGCTCACACTCCTGATGCTTACGAGAAATTATTTCAATCCATTTCTAAGCTGTCAGACAGTGTGTGGTCTATCAAAATTGTATTCGGATGCGGCGGGGACAGAGATGCTGCCAAGCGTCCTGAAATGGCGGCACTGGCTGAGTACTATGCTGATGAGGTTTTCGTCACTACTGACAATCCCAGATCAGAAAACCAAGAGGATATTTTTACTCAGATTCTTTCAGGATTTAAAAATAATACTCATCAGATAATTCCAGATAGAAGAGAGGCAATTCATGCTGCCATGCACTCTATGGAGGAGAATTCAATTTTATTGGTTTTGGGTAAAGGCAGAGAAAATTATCAAATGGTGGGCAGGGATAAGATTAAGTACTCTGACATTGATTCAATCAAAAGTTTCTCTAATGCGGATTAATCTCTCAGATCAAGCTGCATTTAAGCAATCCTTTTTATCGTTAAAACAGGAAGTTGATTTGCCTTCAATTACGGGGATTAGTATAGATTCACGCAATATTCAACAGGGTGATATTTTTTGGGCATTATCAGGCAATCAAACAGACGGACATTTATTTGTGAACCAGGCAGAAAAAGCCGGTGCCTCTTTTTGTATAATTGAAAAAGAGGTGGACTCTTCCCTGCCTGCTCTCAAGGTATCCTCCTCCTTTGACTTTTTAAATGAGCTTGCTTCTGAATACCGAAAGCGGTTCACTTGTCCCCTCTTTGCCATAACGGGCTCAAACGGAAAAACAACCACTAAAGAATTACTTACTCATGTAGTCTCCGCAGAAAAAAAAGTGGAAGCAACAAAAGGAAATTATAACAGCACTACAGGCGTTCCCCTTTCCCTTTTAGAATTTGATACTTCTGCCGAATTGGCTATTATGGAAATGGGTGCCAGCGAACCTGGTGAAATTGAATCTATTTGTGATATTGTTAAGCCGGATATGGGGCTCATTACCAATGTATATGGTGCACATTTAGAGTTTTTCGGGAATGTTGAAGAAGTGGCTAAAACAAAGCAGGCTGTTTTTTCAACGCTTCCTGAAACAGGGACTGCCTTTTTAAATATGGATGATCCTTACGTCTCTAACATGTCAGTATATTGTAATAGAGTGGGATTTGCATTTAATTCTCCTGCAGAATATACTGCAGTCTGGGAAGTGAAACGATGTTATGATCTATTGTCCATCAATGACACAGAGATTAGGCTTCCTGTTGCTTCTGAAACTTTAGGGAAAAATGCTCTGGCAGTCTTCGCAGCTGCTTCAAAGATAGGTTTACCCTCTGAATTGATTAAACAGCAGATTGAGTCTTTCCATCCTCCTGAGGGTCGGGGAAATGTACTCAATACTTCTGGAATTACCATTATCAATGACAGTTATAACGCCAATTTTGAGTCAGCCAAAGCAGGAATTCATAATCTTGCTAACTCAGATTCTGAAGGAAGAAAGATAGTTGTACTTGGTGATATGTTTGAATTGGGAGCAGAAGAAATGGAGATGCATAAAAAATTGGGCGAATATATTTCACGGGAAAATATAGATGCCGTGTTTTTAACCGGCAGCAGAATGGAAGTTACAAAAGATTCAATCAAAAGCAGAAAAATTCACTTTGAGCATTTTAACAATAAACATCAATTGACGGAAGCATTGAAAAATTATATTCAATCGGGAGACCTTCTTTACATTAAAGGGTCCCGTGGGATGGAGATGGAATCTGTCATTGAAGGAATTACTATCTGATGTTTTACCACTTACTTTATCCTTTGCGTGAAATAATTTTTGGATTCAATGTATTCGGTTACATTTCATTTCGGGCAGTTGGCGCTGCCCTTACAGCTTTGATAATTAGTTTCCTCGTGGGGCCCAGAATCATCCGCACACTCCAGTCTCGCCAAATTGGCGAGACTATTCGACAACATGGGCCTCAATCTCACCTGAAAAAAGAAGGTACTCCAACCATGGGAGGGATAATTGTTCTGCTGGCGATTATCCTTCCCACCATCCTTTGGGCCAAGCTAAGTGATAAACATATTCTCATCATTCTACTGGCCACCATTTGGATGGGCTCCATAGGTTTTCTGGATGATTATCTGAAGGTGATAAAGAAATATTCACGGGGACTTATTGCGCGCTATAAAATGGCAGGGCAGATTTCCCTTGGCTTAGTAGTGGGCATCATTTTAGTGAATTTTCCTGACGCTTCACAATACTCCACTGCTATTTCCATCCCCTTTGTTGCAAATGGTACTATTGATATCCACTGGTTGTATATCCCACTGGTAATACTGGTAATTACCGGTACCTCTAATGCTGTGAACCTTACCGATGGTTTAGATGGGTTGGCAACGGGGCTGGTAGCAATTGCCACACTGGTATTTGGTGCTATTGCTTATGCAACGGGCAGATTAGATTATAGTGACTATCTCAATATTATTTACCTCCCCGGAACTGGTGAACTCTTTATTTTTTGCATGTCCATGATCGGTGCGTGTATCGGTTTTCTCTGGTTTAACGCAAACCCTGCCAGAGTATTTTTAGGAGATACAGGTTCTCTGGCAATGGGAGCTGCGTTAGGAACATTGGCAGTTCTGCTAAAAAAAGAAATACTCCTTTTTATGATTGGCGGTGTTTTTGTTGCAGAATCTCTATCAGTAATGATGCAGGTATATTATTTTCGGTATACCAAAAAAAAATATGGTGAGGGAAAACGCATTTTTAAAATGGCACCTCTCCACCACCATTTTGAGCTCTTGGGTTGGCCAGAAAATCATGTAGTTGTAAGATTCTGGATTGCCGGTATTCTGTTAGCTCTCATTTCCCTGACTACGTTTAAAATTCAATGATTGACATAAAACATATTAATCAACAAAATTGGCAGAATGTATGCATTGGTATTCTCGGTGGAGGGAAGTCTGGCATTGCTGCTGCCCGCCTGGCTGCTCATATTGGAGCTGAAGTATTTATCAGTGAAGTTCAGGATACACCTCATATAAAAAATAATTTATCAGCATTTAACCATGAAACAGGTGGGCATAGTGATGCCATTTTGAACACGGACCTCATGGTAATTAGTCCGGGTATCTCTGATGAAATTCCCATTGTTCAAAGGGCAGGTGAAAAGGGAATTCACATTGTAAGTGAAATTGAATTCGCATCCTGGTTTACTTCTTCTCCTATTCTTGCTCTCACTGGCTCAAATGGTAAAACTACAACCGTTAACCTGCTGCATGATATGTGCCTCAGTGACGGGAAGAATTCTCTGCTGGGGGGAAATGTAGGTATTCCCTTTTCTGAAAATGTTCTCTGGGAATTAACTTCAAAGGTGGAGACCGAGCCGGTACATGTTCTGGAGCTTAGTAGTTTCCAGTTAGAACATATTATACATTTTTCTCCTGACGTTGCCGCTGTTTTGAATATAAGTGAAGACCATATGGACCGTTATCCTTCCATAAATGCCTATGCCGAAGAAAAATTAAAAATTGGCCAGAAGATTAAAGAAAACGGTTGGATTGTTTTCAATGCTGATGACCCCTGCCTCAACACTGCCTTACAGGGAAAAGACAGAACGAGAGCTTTTTCTGTTGTGAATCCTGAATTGAGTACATTCAAACTCAATGCCAGTAAAGTTTATACAGGTAAATCAGAAAATCCAGACATTTTGTTTAAATTGGATGAAACCAGTTTAAAAGGTCTACACAATCTGCAAAATATATTGGCAGCCGCTACTATGGCTGACGCTTTTGGAGTCACTAGAAATGCTATCAGAAATACCATTACCCATTTTACTCCCATAGCCCACCGCTTAGAGTGGGTAGGGACAATCAGCAATATAGATTTTTTTAACGATTCTAAAGCCACTAATGTGGCAGCAGCCAAAGCTGCAATCGAAAGCTTTGATGCTAATGTGGTACTCATTTTAGGCGGTAAGGATAAAGGTGCAACAGATTTCACTACCTTAACTGATTCTATAAAGGGAAGGGTAAAATCTATAATTTGCTATGGTGTAGCAGGAGAGTCCATACATCTACAGCTCTCCCCCGTTGTTCAAAGTGAATTAAAGCAGGATTTTCAGGAAGCTGTCAATCTGGCATTTACTAAAGCAATTCCCGGTGATTCAGTACTGCTTTCCCCTGCCTGCGCCAGTTTTGATCAATTTAAAAATTTTGAAGACAGAGGGGATGCCTTTAAACGAATATTCTCTCAATTGGAGCTTGAAAGTTGAGTTTTAATCGCTATTCAAATGATCAGATTATTTTAGCCATCATTCTTCTTCTTTCGGGGTTTGGTTTGGTGGTGATGTATTCTGCCAGCAGCATTTTTGCCATGAACAATTATGACAGTTATCTTCATTTTCTGGTTCAGCAGATAAAATGGTTTGCTGTGGGTATTTTCATCATGTTTAGTATCAGTCAACTCAATTATAAACATTTAAAACAATTTGCCTATCTACTCATGATACTCTCATGGATAGTTCTCATTCTGGGATACTTTTTTAAAGGACCAAATCCCGCTTCAAGATGGTTGGTTATCGGAGGTCGCAGTTGGATGACGACTTCCGATCTGGCCAGAGTGAGCCTTATCATTTTCACTGCTTTCTTTCTTGAAAAAAATAAACGGCAGATTTCTGACTGGCGATTTCTGGCTCTGTATTTTACTCCCTTTATTACTATAACCTTAGCATTGATTCTCTTTCAACCGGATACCAGTACCGCCATGGTCATTGCTTTGATTATTTTTGTCATGCTCTTTATTTCAGGGGCAAGTTGGCAATATCTGTCAGGACTTGGTGTAACTGGTATTCTGTTATTAGGATTAAAAATCCTGCATACCCCTCATGCGTTAGCCAGAATTATAAATTTTGATGATGACCAAAAACAGCAGTCCTTAAATGCCATGGGAAGCGGGGGTATTTTCGGAAGTGGATTAGGAGATAGCATGATTAAAAATGGGCATCTCCCTCAATCACACACAGATTTTATCTTACCCATAATTGGTGAAGAGTTAGGGTTTATTGGAATCGTGGTTCTCTTTGTTTTGTTCTGGGCATTCTTCATCCGCAGTCTTTTAGTCGTGCGGGAAGCCCCTGATCTGTTTAGTATGTTTCTATCTTTTGGAATAGTTCTCTCTGTTATGATGTATTTTCTGGTAAATGCAACTTACGCTGTTGGTTTAGCACCCACCACGGGACTCCCTATGCCCTTTATCAGTTATGGTGGTTCTCATACCATATTCACTCTGTTTTCAATGGGGATACTTCTCAATATTGCCCGACGCAGTAATACAGGATCTCATACCTATTATAGGGGATTTTCCTATGAGTAAAAAGTTGAGAATGGTTATTACCGGCGGTGGAACAGGTGGTCACTTTTTCCCTGCAATGGCCATTAAATCCGCATTGGAAGCAAGAGGTATCGAAACACAATATATCGGGTCAGAGTTTGGTGTGGAAAATAATCATTTTTCCTCTGATGAAAATGCTTTGCTTCTCACTATCAGAGGCATACAGAGAAGTTTCTCTCTCAAGTCTATTCTCATAAACCTTGCTTTTCCCTACCGTTTTTTAAAATCCTATTTTCAATGTAGAAGCCTAATGAAAAAATTTCAACCTAGGGTAGTGATTGGAACCGGTGGATATTCCTCCGGACTGCCTCTCCTTGCAGCCATGCATATTGGAATAAAAACTGTGATTCAGGAACAGAACTCCTATCCGGGAATTACTACAAGGCATTTAGCAAACAAAGTGGATCGCCTGTGTATCGCTCATCAGAATGCCTTAGAGCATCTCAAAAAAAAAATGTTATTTTTACAGGAAATCCCCTGCGGAAGGATATTCAATTAATGGCTAAGTCTGTGGCACGACAAAAATTGGGACTCATGAAAGATCAGCCTGTCATTGCTGTCTTAGGGGGCAGTCAGGGGTCGCGACCTTTAAATCAGCATTTTTCCAAATCTTTTTCAGGATATACTTCGAAAGGTATTCAGGTATTATGGCAATGTGGAAAATTGGAATACCCAGCTTTAAAAGAATTAAATTCTGAAGAGAACATCACCTTATTCCCATTTAGTGATAAAATGGGTACCGTCTATTCTGCTGCCGACATTATCATCTCCAGAGCAGGTGCATTAGCTCTATCAGAAATGGCCTATATGGGAAAAGCCATGATTTTGGTTCCCTTCCCCCATGCTGCAGGAGACCACCAGCTAAAGAATGCTATGTCATTTGCTGATAAGGGAGCTGCAAAAATTGTGTTACAATCGAATCTTTCTAAGGGTGAATTAGAAACTATTGTCTTACAATTATTAGAAAATAGAGAAGAATTAGCAGCCATGGAGTCTAAAGCTTCTTCCCTTGCCACTCCTCAAGCTGAAGATAAAATTATTGCAGCCATTATGGAGGTTGCTGAAAGCTGATGTTTGGTAAAACAAATCATATTCATTTTGTTGGGATCGGTGGTATTGGAATGAGCGGTATGGCGGAGCTTTTACACAAATTAGGGTTTACCATCAGCGGGTCTGATCAGAATTTGTCGGAGCGAACGGACGCTTTATCCTCCCTGGGGATTACTATTAATCAAGGTCACAGCGGTAATCATGTAAATGGATCTGATGTGGTGGTTTACTCCTCAGCAGTTAAAGAGGATAACCCTGAAATTCTTCAGGCTGGCAGTAAACATATTCCTGTAATTCGCCGGGCTGAAATGCTGGCAGAACTTCTCAAAGTGAAACCTACCAGTATTGCTATTGCCGGTACTCACGGTAAAACATCTACCTGCTCCATGTTAGGCTCCATTCTTACTGCTGCAGAGACTCAGCCTACTCTTGTTATTGGAGGAATTGTAAATAAATTTCAAAGCAATGCCATCTCTGGTGATGGCGATATCATCGTGGTAGAAGCAGACGAATTTGACCGCAGTTTTCTTACACTACAACCGACAATGGGACTCATTACCAATCTTGATTTAGAGCATTTAGACTGCTATGAAAATCTTGAAGATTTGCAGTCCGCTTTTACCCAGTTTGCCAATGCCGTCCCTTTTTATGGCAATGTAGCCGTGTGCATTGATAATCCCAATGCGGCAGCTATTATCCACCGCATTAAGCGTCCTGTCATCACTTTTGGGCTTCATCCTGAAGCAGAGTTAGTTGCTGCACAATTAGATCATAACCAAAATAACACTACCTTTACTATTAAAAAATGGGACAGAGTACTGGGAAAGGTTACTATTCATGTTCCCGGTGAACATAATGTGAAGAACGCCTTAGGAGCCGCAGCCATAGCTTTGGAGTTGGACATCCCCTTTGAAAAGATTCAGGAAGGATTGGACCAATATTGTGGCGTGCGCAGACGCTTTGATGTACAATTTGAACTGGAAAACGGTACCATGATTGTAGATGACTATGCCCACCATCCCGAAGAAGTGAATGCAACCCTGAAGGCTGCCCGTGCAGGTTGGAACCATCGAATTATTGCTGTGTTTCAACCTCATTTATACAGCCGAACCCGAGATTTTTATCAGGAATTTGCTGCAGCATTCCAAATATCTGACATCCTAATCGTTACGGATATTTATGCAGCCAGGGAGGAACCCATCGAAGGGATTTCCGCAGAAACCATCAGTAGGGAAGCAGAAAAATTAGGCCATAAACACGTCCACTTTGTGAAAGATCAGCAGCAACTTCCTCAGTTTCTAAAAGAAATTGTACAACCAAAGGATATGATCCTCACCCTGGGCGCAGGAAATATCTGGCGTCAATGTGAAAGGATTTATGAGGCACTTACCCATTGAACCAAAACCAAAAAAAGGAGATTCGTAATATGTTAGCATCTGTCATGGCATTTGATGAACCCCTGTCGCAGTACACCACTTTTGGCATTGGGGGACCTGCGGCCTGTATGGTATATCCTGAAAACCGGGACGAGCTCTCTACTTTGTTGAAATATGCACATGAGCAAAATATTCCCACCTTTTTTATTGGATCTGGTTCAAATATTTTGGTGTGGGATGAAGGCTTTGATGGTTTTGTTATTTCTCTTCGGAAAACCTTTAAAGAACTCACCATAACAGAGGATTTCCAAATTATTGCAGAATCCGGTGTAATGCTGGGGAAATTAGTTAAGGATGCCATCCGGTTGAAAATTGGTGGATTGGAAAGTCTGATAGGGGTACCGGGAACTTTGGGGGGTGCGCTCATCATGAATGCAGGTGCTTTCGGTAGTGAAATCTCCAATTATTTTCAGCAGGCAACCACGATGACATTAGAGGGAGAATTGAAGACCTATACAAAAGAAGATGTGAATTTCAGCTATAGACATTCCTCTTTTCCTGAAGATGAAATACTCATTGAAGCAATTTTCAATTGTATTGAAGGTGTTCCTGAAAAAATCCAGAAAGAGCGGCTCATAGCATCCAAAAACAGGAAAACTAACCAGCCTTTAAAATTCAGATCAGCAGGCTCCATTTTTAAAAATCCTCAAGGGAATCATGCCGCAGGGTATTTAATTGACCAGGCAGGCTTAAAAGGTACACGCCAAGGCGGAGCAGAAATTTCTGAAAAGCATGCAAACTTTATTGTAAATGCAGGAGAAGCCACTGCTGCTGATGTTTTTCAACTCATTAAACTTGCCAAAAAGAAAGTAGCTGAAGAATTTAACATCAATCTGGAATTAGAAGTAAAACTTGTTGGATTTCCAGAGTCAATGCTGAGTGAAATCTATTATGCCTAACAAACAGTATAAAAAAGTTAAACAGTTATTTGAATACCTATTGTCAATGATGATGGTGCTCATCCTGGCTGTATTCATCTTTAAATATGTGCAGGAAGTGAATTTATTTTCTAAAATTGATATTGACATTACCGGGAACACCTTTGTGTATGAATCAACCATAAGAGAGAGAATTCAACCTTTTATAAATGGCTCTATCTTTCAGGTTGATTTAGATGGTATTCAATCTGCAGTGTCTGAAATTGAGTATGTTGAAACGGCTCAGGTGAGCAGAGTCCTCCCCAACTGCCTGGTACTACAGGTGGTGGAACGCTCTCCGCTCCTGCTGATTAATCTAAATGAAGAAAATTTCATTTTAGACAGAAAAGGGAAACTTCTCTCAGCAGAGAAACGGGCTATTGGGTATTTCCCGGTTCCTATAATTACCATACCTCCGGAATTTGAAAATGAATTCACCACTACAGAGAATATTTCAGCACTCTTTGATTTCATTTTACTCACTTATCCCGGATTCTACAACAACCTCAGTGAAGTATTAATTCAGGATAATCTGTGGATTTTCTACAGCGATAACAATACCAGAATTTACACCAGACCCGAAAAGCTATTGACCCAGTTTACAGTGCTTAAAAATTTTGAACGAACGGTATATCCTTTAAGACAAATAAAGGATTATAGTTACATAGATTTAACCATAAAAAACCAGGTGGTGGTAAAAGAAAAATATCGTAAAGGATAATATTGGAAACGAAACAAATAATCTGCGGAATTGATATTGGAACCACCAAAATTGCTGTGGTGATTGCAGAATGGCTTAAATCGGATGATTCCATCAATATATTGGGAGTAGGTGAAGCGCCGTCTAAGGGACTCAAAAAAGGGATTGTAGTAAATATGAACCAAACGGTGGACTCCCTCACTAAAGCCCTCACTGACGCTGAGAAGCAGGCAGATATTGAAGTGGAAGGTGCTTTTGTAGGTATCACCGGAGACCATATTAAGGGAATTAATTATTCCGGTGTTATTACCGTTAGTAAAGGCAGTAATCGCCAGCCCATCGGTCAGGAGATTACTCAGGATGATATTCAAAGAGTGTTAGATCATGCCCAATCAATTAATCTCTCCCCTGACAGAAGGATTCTGCATGTACTCTCCCGCGATTTCAAAGTAGATGACCGCAGCGGTATTAAAAATCCCTTGGGATTGGCAGGACACCGATTAGAAGCCAAGGTACATTTAGTAACCAGCGCTATCAATGTTGAAAAGGATCTGCATACCTGTATTGAGAAAGCAGGAGTAGATGTCATAGACTTTGTATTAGAACCCTTAGCATCTGCCCATTCGGTACTGGATGATAATGAACGGAAATTAGGGGTCATTCTGGTGGATATTGGTGGAGGTACCACTGATGTAATTGTGTATCATGAAGATGGGGTTCTCCATGCCGGTACTGTTCCCCTGGGTGGAACAAATATCACCTATGATATTGCCTACGGCGTTCAAACCACCCTTGAGCAGGCAGAGCAATTGAAATGTGAATATGGATCTGCAAAGTCTGCCTTAGCAGATCCTGAAGAAAATATAAATATCACAGGAACTAACAGACGAGAAGCCAAGACTTTATCAAGAAAGAACCTTGCCTCGATAATTGAACCGCGCATGGATGAAATTTTGCGACTGGTAAAAAATGAAATTCGTAAATCTGACTATCCCGGTGAATATACCTTTGGAATCGTACTCACCGGAGGCGGCTCCCGCTTAGACCATGTCACTGATTTGGCACAGGAAATTTTCCAGCAGCCTATTAAAGTGGGAGAACCAAAATTAACAGGAGGTGTATCAGAAAAAGTGAATAATCCCAGATATTCAACTGCAGTGGGTCTTATTAACTATGGCAGGCAGAATTGGGCTGAACTGGAATGGGATACACCTTTGAATTTAAATTCAATATTTAAACGCTCATTAAGTAGAGTGGGAGATTTTTTTAAAAATTGGTACTAACAACAAAAAAAGGAGTAAATCATGTTATTTGAACCTGTTGATCTAAAAGATCAAAAAGCACGCATCATTGTAGTTGGTGTTGGTGGTGGCGGCGGAAACGCTCTAAACCGAATGATTGAAGATGGTATGAATGCCGTGGAATTCATTGCAGTTAACACAGACGCACAAGACCTGGAAAATAATAATTCACAGGTTAAACTGCAAATTGGTAAGGAGCTGACCAAAGGCTTGGGAGCCGGAGCGAACGCAGAAATCGGCACTCATGCAGTGGAAGAAAACAGGGAAGTCATTACCAATACCCTGCAAAATGCTGATATGGTATTTATCACTGCAGGCATGGGTGGCGGAACGGGTACAGGGGCAGCCCCTGCTATTGCCAAAATCGCCAGAGAATTAGGAGCATTAACCGTAGGGATTGTAACCAAACCCTTCGCTTTTGAAGGTCCTAAACGCTATAAACGCGCGTTAGCCGGCATTGAAGATATGCAGAAAAGCTGTGATACATTATTGGCCATTCCCAATGAAACCCTGCTGGAAATCACCGATGAAAATACCACCGTTACTGAATCCTTTAAATTGGCGGATTCTGTACTGCATCAGGCAACGAAAGGTATTTCTGATTTGATTAACATACCCGGTCTTATAAACCTGGATTTTGCCGACGTAAAAACCGTTATGGAAAACATGGGTGACGCCATTATGGGAACCGGTATTGCACACGGTGAAGAAAGAGCGATATTGGCTGCTCAGCAAGCCATTAATTCTCCTCTCCTTCAGGATGCAAGTATCACCGGTGCCCAGGGGCTTCTGGTTAATATAACCGGACCGGAAAATATGACCATACATGAGCTGAACGATGCTTCTTCCATTATTTATGAAGAAGCAGGTAATGATGCCAATGTGATTCTGGGCTGTGTTTTAGATAAGAACCTTTCAGATGAAGTCAGGGTAACGGTAATCGCTACAGGACTTAATAGTGACCATAAGCGGGAATTCGATACTACGCCGCATGTGGCTAAACCGGATTTTACTCTACCGAAAGTAGAGAGAGAAGAGTCCATGGAGGATAACCGCATCGCCGCATTCAGAGAACCACCTGCAACAATGGACCAAGCAGAGGAAAGTTCTGCACCGGGTCTATTTGACAAAGAGGACGAAGCATTAGAAGAGAATGACGGAACAGAACCCATTATCACCTTTGGTGATGATTTGGATGTTCCTGCCTTTATTCGTAACCGTAGAGAATAGATTTAGAAGCCCTCTACATTGACATGATAACCTCCAATTAGGCGGGAGGGTATTTACCCTCCCCCAGATTTTGCTACCAATCAAAACCCCTCCGGTTTCCTAAAAACAATGCCTTTGTTTAAGTTAGGAGTCTGAGGGGTTTTTGTTTACCCGCGTGACGGCAATGGATGATAAGAGAAAAAAAAACCTCTGCCTGTTGAATAGCTTCAATAGCAGAGGTTTTTAAATTGATTCAGGTATGCTTTAAATTGCTTTTAAAACTTTACCGGATTTAAGGCAGTTGGTACAGACTTTAATCCGTTTGATGGTACCGTTTAACTGTGCTTTTACCCTTTGCAGGTTAGGCAGCCAGCGACGGCGAGTCTTCCGGTTGGAGTGGCTCACATTATTTCCTGTGATAGGTTTTTTCCCGCATACTTCACATATTCTTGCCATAATTTTAATTCCTTATCTATAAGACAGCCGGGAAATTTAGGAGTGGTTCACTCAATAAAAAAAGTACCCATTTATAAAAATC
>CAZKEL010000052.1:5625-18734 GCA_964551815.1 uncultured bacterium | reverse complement strand
AATTTTATATTACAATAATATTCAGAATTTAATTGATTTTATTATCCTATTTATTCCTAATTAATTAACCAATCAAATTATTTTGTAACTTCATTCATATTTTTCCATCATACTAATAAGACTAATATGAGGAATAAAATGTTCAGGCTTTTTAAAACTGAAAACAAGACCATTCACTTAACAGATGAATCTTGGGATAAAGAAATTTTACAATTTAAAGGAACTGCCCTGGTAGATGTGTGGGCTCCATGGTGTGGTCCTTGTAAACTGCTTGGTCCTCTTATAGATGAAATTTCAAATGAAGTTGACGAAAATATAAAAATTTGTAAGCTGAACTCAGATGAAAATACAAAATCAAGAGAATTGGGAATCAGAGGAATCCCCTCTATTTTATACTATAAAAACGGGGTTCTCAAGGAAACTGTTGTTGGATTGCAGAATAAAAATACAATTTTAGAAAAGTTACAATTGTATGCGACTGAATAAGCATTGATAGACGCTGAAGATAAGGTAATTGCACAAGCTAAGTGTGGGGATAAGACAGCTCTCACTACTTTGGTAAACCGGTACTCGGGAAAAATTTATGCTATAGCCTATAAATTAATGCGTAACCGGGAAGATGCAGAAGATATTATGCAAGACAGCTTTATAAAATTTATTAAGAATATTCAATCCTTTGAAGGACGATCTACTCTATATTCTTGGTTATATAAAATAACGGTTAACACTGCCGTAGAAAAGCTAAGAAGAAAGAACCCGGAACAATTTCAAATTGATTTTGATACTGTTGATTATAATAATCATGGAACCCACCCGGTTCTTGAAATACCCTATTATGATAAAAAGGATTTGGATAATCCGGATATTACAGAAAAATTGAATTCTGCAATCAAAAATCTAAATCCAAAGCTTAGAACTGTATTTATTTTGCGGGATATCGAAAAATTATCTATAAAAGAAACGGCGGGTATTTTAAATCTAAGTGAATCAAATGTGAAGGTGCGATTGATGCGTGCCCGGATGCAACTTAAAGAAAAACTAATTCGATTACACATAGGGGAAAGCTAAAATGAAGCATATTCATACCATCGAAGAAATGGAAAAAATTTGCGAGCAATTTGGCCAGGATATTGAATCTGAAATATGTGAAGAAGTTAAAAGGAGTTTAGAAAAATGTCCGGATTGCAAAGTTCAATATGACAATATTAAAAAAGTGGTTCAAATCTATAGGATTACAGAACAAGATATAGAAATGCCAGAAAAAGTATCTAAAAAACTGATAAAGTCTCTTAACTTGAATTAATTTGTAACTTTCATATAAAAAATGCATCCAATTTATATAAAGCAATTGGAAAGGAAAAATGAAGAAACAGAAATTAGTTATATTAGGTGGTGGTACAGCAGGAAATATATTCAGTCACAGGCTTTCAAAAGAGCTTCCCGGAGAACAATGGGAGATTACTCTTGTTGATAAGTCTCCCATCCATTATTATCAACCCGGATTTTTATTTCTCCCCTTTTCTATTTATAAACCTCAAGATGTGGTAAAAAGTAAGGTGGATTTACTCCATCACGGTGTACAGCAAATATTTTCTGAAATTGATAAAATAGTTCCCTCTGAAAATAAAGTATTGTTAAAAACTGGACAAAAGATTGATTATGATTTTTTAATTATTGCAACTGGTGTAGATATTGCTCCCGATGAGGTGGAAGGGATGAGTGGAAGTCTATGGGGAAAACGCATATTCGATTTCTATACCTTTGATGGTGCAGTTGCCTTATCTAGCGCATTAAAAAATTTCAACACTGGAGACTTGATCGTTCACATCACAGAGATGCCGATCAAATGTCCTGTGGCCCCCATGGAATTTGCATTTTTAGCTGATGCTTTTTTTAGAGATAACGGGAAACGCAAAGATATTAGAATTCACTTTGTAACACCTCTCTCCGGAGCCTTTACACGTCCTGAAGCATCAAAAGTATTTGGTGGTTTTTTAGCAAAAAAAAATATCATTATCCATACTGATTTTGAAATTTCATCTGTAAATAATAAGGAACAGAAAATCATCGCTTGGGATGGTAGGGAAATACCGTTTGATTTGTTGGTAACTGTTCCTACAAATATGGGTAGTTCTGCAATGGAACGATCTGGTATTGGAGATGAATTGAATCTTGTACCAACGAATAAAAATACACTTCAGGCATTAGATATTCCCAATATATTTGTGGCAGGAGATGCCTCAGATATCCCTACTTCAAAAGCAGGGTCTGTAGCTCATTTTCAAACAGAGATCATCATTCAAAATATCCTTGATGTAATAAATAACCGACCAATGAGTGCCAGCTTCGATGGTCATGCAAATTGTTTTATAGAAACAGGACATGATAAAGCCATATTAATAGACTTTAATTATTTAGAAGACCCAACAGTAGGTAAATTCCCTCTCCCACATTTGGGACCACTTTCCCTGCTAAAGGAAACAAAAATGAACCATATAGGGAAATTAGCTTCTAAATGGCTATATTGGACACGAATCATCCAGGGGAAAGAAATCCCTTTTGTTCACTAAAGGAGGAAATATGGATAGTTTACTTCAACAAATCAGCAGAGATGAATCCGGATTTTTACTGGACCATACTGATTGGACTAAAGAAATTGCCATTGAAATTGCCAAAGAGGAGGATATTCCTGAATTAACGCAAAGGCATTTTGAAATTATCCAGGTAGTTAGGGATGAATTTATTAAAAAAGGGGATGCTCCAACTCAAAGGAGATTAAGTAAAAAATATGGATTTGCAACTAAAGAACTATATAAACTTTTCCCCGGTGGACCTGGTAAGACTGCAGCGAAGATTGCAGGAGTGAAAAAGCCACGGGGATGTATCTAAAAATGGAGGATAAAATGGAAGAAAAGACTAAACAAATTGCAATTATCTGTTCAAAGGGTTCCCTTGAGGGAATATATCCTGCCCTTATATTAGCCAACGGAGCAAGGATGGAAGGAATGGATGCCATGTTATTTTTCACATTTTTTGGACTGGATGCTATTACAAAGAAAAAAGTTAATCAGATTAAAGTTGCTACGGTGGGTAACCCCGGTATGCATATTCCTACCATGATTGGTGGTATTCCAGGTATGTCAAAATTCGCTACACACATGATGCAAAAGGAAATGGATAAGTTGGATATCCCTCCTATAGATGAATTTATGGAAATTCTTGATGATTCCGGTGCTGAGATATACGCATGTAAACTTGCAATGGATATGTTCAAATTGAAAGACAGTGATCTTATTGATCAGGTTAAGGGAATATTGACGGTTGGTGAATTTTACGAAAAAACTGATAAAGCAAAAGTACTGTTTACCTGAAAATGATCAAAAATAATAGTTTTAAAGTAATTATTTCGATCATCATAGGAGCAGGCATAGGATTTAGTTATTATTTTTTCTTTGGATGTCACTCTGGTGCATGTCTGATCTCCTCCAGACCGATAAATAGTACCATTTACGGAGCATTTTTAGGACTGATTTTGACATCCAAATATTTGAAATAATTGAAAGGGAATAAAAATGGAGTTGGGACAAAAAAGAATAATTAGAAAAAATATCAATAATGTTGAAACTGAAATCAGAGGTTTCCTTCAGGAGGAAGGCTTTGGAATAATCACAGAAATTGATGTTAAATCTACATTTAAGAAAAAAATAAATAAACATTTTCAAGAATATAGAATACTGGGGGCTTGTAATCCTGAAATTGCCCACGAGGCATTATCTACCAATTTAAATATTGGATTATTACTTCCCTGCAATGTTGTTCTTTGGGATAATGGGGATAATAGTACAACGGTTTCAGCAATCAATGCTGAAAAAATGTTAAGTTTAGTTAACGAAGAAAAGTTGATTGAGCCTGCAAAAAGGGTAAATGAATTATTGAAAAGGGCCATTGACTGTTTATGAATAGCATTATATATTTTATATTATTTTACATAATATGGATTTCTTTATTGAAATACTTATCAAAAAAGTTTGGTATTTCTACCTGAATGCCAATAATCCCTCAGGTTGAGGAAAATAAGGAAAATTAAATGCCACACTATTCCTATAAATGTAATAATTGTAATCTTGAATTAGATTTACTCCTGTCAATTGATGACAGAAATAAAGCCAAATGTCCAGATTGTGAGAAGATATTAAAAAGAAAATTGTCATCACCTAAATTTTCCATCACCAATTGTAATTCTCCTAAAGGGTTTTCATGAGCTTAAATCAAAAATCCGTGTGATTTAAATGAAGTTATACTATAAAGATGATTGTCCTTTTTCATTGAAAGTAAAATCTTATTTAAGTGAAACTGGAAATGGAAATAGAGTTCAATTATTAAACTGTAATAATGTTGAATATAAAAAAGCATTAGCATCAGGTGGGGGGAAACTTCAATACCCCTGTTTACAAATCGATGAGGAATGGCTTTATGAATCCGAGGAAATTATTTACCGATTGAAGGAGGAATTAAAAATTCATATAGAATCCCCTATTACGGATTATATAACTTGTGTATTTGAAAAATTCATAAAAATAAAAAGTAAAGTGAGTGATATGGAGGGAAAGCTAAAAAACAATTCAATTCCTTTCTAATAAATCTGGTTACTAAATGTTACAAGCTATAATGATTTATAATTAAGAATTAGCAATAACTTTTAAATATGAAGATTCTAATCCTCATTACAGTTATCAGTTTAGGGTTCAATGGGCATATCCCAGGATTCTTTTCGTTACAAAATCCCGAGAGATTTATTATTTCCAAGAAGAGCTGTCCCTTTTCAGATAATAATTCTAAAATTAATTCACCTTTTTCTTGTCCAAAGAATTCAAAAAATGGTGATTGCCCAAAAAAATATGTAAATCGGATTCTTCCTGTAAAAGCGGAAGAAAGTAAAACAATTCTAGAATTTATTTATGAAATTCCGCTGATTTCACAATTAACAGAATTTTCACAAACTTATTTTTTCTTCCCAAACCTAAAGCCTGAAAAGCCTGACCCGCCGGGATACCTCCCCCTACTTAATTAAACTTCATCATTTTTATTGAATCCTGAATCAGGAGTTGTCTAATTCCTGGATTCAAATTTTCATATACAGAATCACTTAATCTGTGAACTCTGTTTCTATGTTTTATAAAAATGAAAGGAGTTAGTTATGACTAAAGAAATTATTATTTTAACTTTTATGCTATCGGGAGTAGTATCTCAAGATGCATTTATGAATATATCTCATCAGGGATTACAACCTTCATCCACATTAACGGTAGAATCTGGAGAAGATATTACATTTCAATATGGAGGGGGAGGTCCTCATCCTATGACATCTGGTTGGGGTAATGGTACTGAATCCCCCGTATTTTTTCCAACTGTAACTGTAACGGCGAGTAATCCAACAGAGATATTTACTTTATCTGAATCAGGTACTTATATTTTTCACTGTGGTACAAACCCAGGGAATTCAAATAATTGGGGAACTATTATTGTTGAAGAAGGAGAACCTGAGGAAGAATATCCAAATGGTGATGTTAATGCCGATGGTGAAGTTAATATTCTGGATATTGTGGGAATCGCAAATTACATATTAGGTTTATCAACGCCAATAAATGAAAGTGCTACAGATTTTAATGGTGACGAATCTGTAAACATTTTAGATATAGTGGGAGTTGTAAATTGCATCTTAGGAATTGGTCCCTGCGGAACAGAATTAATCCTTGAAATTCCTTCTTATGTGACCTCATACCTTGGTGAAATGCCTATACCTGAAAATAATCCAATAACAATTGAAGGAGTTGAACTTGGTAAAATGCTTTTTTATGATAAAAGACTATCCGGGGATAATACAATGTCTTGCGCCGGGTGCCATTTACAAACAAGTGGATTTACAGATCCTGAGCAATTTAGCGAAGGTATAACCGGCGAATTAGGTGGTAGAAATGCCATGCAAATCATAAATGCAGGGTGGTTCACTTCCTTTTTTTGGGACGGTAGGGCAGAAAGCCTAGAACACCAGGCATTTGGTCCTGTAGTAAACCCCGTAGAATTAAATGAAACCTGGCAAAATGTTGAAGATAAATTATCTGCAGATCCGGAATATCCTGCAATGTTTGCCAAAGTATTTGGATCAACAACTATTGATTCAGTAAGAATCTCTAAAGCGATATCACAATTCGAACGAACATTAATTTCATTTAATTCCAAGTTTGATAATTATTTTTATGGAGATTTTACTGGTTTCACCCCTTCAGAAGAAAATGGATTTGATATATACTTTTCAGAAAGAGGAGACTGTATTCATTGTCATTCGGGTCCAATTTTAACAGATAATGAGTTCAGAAATAATGGTCTTGACTCAGAACTTACAGATATCGGTTTGGGAGAAATTACCGGGAATCCGGAGGATAATGGAAAATTCAAAGTTCCTACCTTGAGAAACATTGAATTCACAGCACCCTATATGCATGATGGTCGTTTTGAAACGCTGGAGGAAGTTGTAGAGCATTATAATAGTGGTGTACATGTTGATTCTCCAAATTTAGATCCCGAAATGGAACACGCATCAGAAGGACTGAATTTAACTGATCAGGAAAAAATTGATTTAGTGAACTTCTTAAAAACATTTTCAGATCCTGATTTTATCAATAACCCCGAATTCTCAGACCCATTTGAGGAGTAGAATTAATTGAAGCATATTGTATTATTGATAAGTGTATATATTTTTGCTCTTGGTTGCAATGGGTCAGGGTACCATATACCCATTAAAATTTATGGGGAACTATTTAAAATAATGCATGAAGGGGAAAGGGATGGTCAAGTATCCTTAATGGAAATTCTTCAGGAAAATCATGTATATGGTGTTGGTGCAATGGAGGGTTTACATGGTGAAGTAATTATCTGGGATAATAATGTATTGATTAATAGATCTGAAGATGGGGAAAGCCCATCTTACCAATTGGATGTTACTGAAAAGGACTACGCCTTGCTGTTAGTGACTGCCCAGGTAGAAAATTGGCAGAAAGTTAATATAAGTGAAACCGTTACTATGCAGACAATTGATGCAGCCATAAAAAAATATGCAGATAAATCAGGAATAAACACAAGTAAACCTTTTCCATTTACTATAGAAGGTAATATTGAGTTTATAGATTGGCATATTATTGATGCTCCTGAACCTGGTGGCAGTCATGATGAACATATGGCAAGTTCCTGGAGGAGACAGGATAAGGGTATCAAGGGGAAAATATTAGGATTTTACTCAGAAAATCATCAAACAATATTTACACATTATTCCTCTTACACACATATGCATGTATTATTTGAAGATGAGAATTTGTCTGGGCATATAGACGATCTTAAAATTAACCAACATTGGCAATTATCTGTTCCTTTATTGAAAACAAAAACATTGTAACATTTCCTAAATAATTTCATCTAATTATAAATGGAGAATAATAAAATGAAAAAAATATTATATGTAATATTAGCCACGGCTTGTTTATTAATGGCAGATAACCCATTAATCATACCAGAGGCTATTAGTGGGAATGATTTTAATTTGAATCTACAATATGGTACCTCTCAAATACTTGAAGGAAATACAACCCAAACTATGGGTGCTAATGGAAACAATCAAGCTCCTACTCTCATTTTTGAACAGGGTGAATTTGTAAATATTAATGTTACCAATAATTTGGATGAAGAGACTACTATACATTGGCATGGTATGCATATTTCACCTCAAAATGATGGGGGACCTCATTCTATTATTTTACCAGGGGACACCTGGAATCCTCATTTCACAGTAATGGATAAAGCCAGTACGATGTGGTATCATCCTCATTTACATGAAAAAACCAATGAGCATGTAACCAAGGGTATTGCAGGATTTTTAATCATACGAGATGAAGAAGAGAATGCCTTAGACCTCCCTCGAACCTACGGTGTGGATGATATTCCCCTAAACTTACAAACCAAACAGTTTGATAGTTCAAATCAGATTGTTATTGGTGAACATGGTGACAGTGTACCTATGGTGAATTCAACTGTGGATGCCTTTGTCGAACTACCCGCACAAGTAGTTAGATTGCGATTACTGAATGGATCATCAATGAGAGTTTTCAATTTAGGGTTTTCAAACAACCTTGAATTTTACCAGATTGGTTCAGATGGCGGATTATTATCAGAACCTGTTAGTATGAACCGCCTATTATTAGCACCAGGAGAAAGAGCAGAAATTTTAATTGACTTAACCAACATGGATATAGATGGTGAAATATTTGAATTGATGAGTTTTGGGTCTACATTACCCCAATCTGCGTATGGCATTGGTGGTTTAGCAAATATGCAGGGAACATCACCTCCAGGATATAATTCAAACCCATTAAATGGAAGTGATTTTACAATGTTAACGATTAGTGTTGTTGAGCAGACAAATAACCCCATCACTTCAATTCCTGCCAATTTGGTAGTAGTATCTCCATTAAATGAATCAGATGCAAATGTTACGCGTTCATTAACTATACAGGCACCAAACATGATGCAGAATGGTATTACCGGTCCTTTTGAATTTAATGGTCAATCCTTTAATATGAGTGTAATCAACCAGTATGTCCAATTGGGTGACACTTAAATTTGGGAGATATTTAATATGTCAATGGTGGGGCAACCGTTTCATATTCATGATGTACAATTTTATATATTAGACCGAAATGGATCTGCACCTTCTGAAAATGAACAGGGGCGAAAGGACGTAGTGTGGATATCTCAAATGGAAACAGTTCGATTTATTGCGAAATTTGAAGACCATGCAGATGATCAGGTTCCATATATGTATCATTGCCATATGCTACAGCATGAGGATGATGGCTTAATGGGTCAATTCATTGTAGAAGGTGAAGAAGAAGTTTTAACCGGCGATGTAAATGGCGATGAAATTGTAAATATTCTTGATGTAATAGAAACCGTTAATATTGTATTAGCAGAGGAATATGATGAATCAGCAGATATAAATGATGATGGTGGAGTTAATATACTTGATATTGTTGCTGTTGTAAATATTATATTGGGTGGTGGTGATAGAATCAGCTCTGCTAATAATCAAGCAACCTTAATTGGTAATGAGCTTGCCATTTCCGGTTCGATAGGTGGAGTTCAACTAAAAGGAAGGTTGGTGTCTGAATTAGATGGAGATGATACTTTTTTATCTAAAAATGGAAATAAGGTTATTTGGAATATGAATGGTAAATTAGATACAGAATCCTTTACTTTTGATTCTTCACCTACAGATGTAATGGTATCATCCTCATCAGGAAAAGAAGTTTCTGTAAACATGGTTAATAAATTCACCTTAAATGGTAATTATCCAAACCCATTTAACCCTGAAACTACTATTTCTTACTCATTAGATGCTGATTCGGAAGTACGATTAGGGATATATAATGTATCTGGTCAGCAGATAGATGAATTGATTCATACCAATCAAAATGCTGGAAATTATAAAGTTAATTGGAATGCATCTAATCATACTAGTGGGATGTATATAGTAAAACTTTCAAATGGTACTAATATATTCAACCATAAAATATTATTGATAAAATAATATTTTAACTAAAAAAAGAGAGCTATTTTAGCTCCCTATTTTGTTCAATTATCTAGAATTTGGTTTACTATCAAAACTACGTCCAGCACATTCAGGATGTCATCTTCATTCATATCTGCCGGGCAGAGATCACAGCTTTCACCTAAAACACAATTCACTAATGAAACTACATCCAACACATTTAGGATATCATCTCCGTTAATATCTCCACTACCGCATTCTTCATCGGAAGTAAGGGGTGGGAAGATTACAAAGTCTATCCAGGCAGCATCAGAGCCGGAAGTGACAGCATGATCCTTTATGAAGAGCCATTCAAAGCTGTGGATGCCTGTTGATACAGGGAAAGATTCTAAGGACCAGTCCACTTCTCCTGCCCATTTTTCTAATTCTACACCATCTATAGAAAAGGAGAGATAATCGTAGAAATTTCCCGTTGTGGAACCTACATTTTCACAGGACACTTTTTTATAAAAGGAAATCTGTCCATCTTCAATAACATCTAAAGTAATTGAAACTGCCGATTGCTGGCTGTGATCAATATCGCCTGATTTTCCACTGAAAGATCCTTCAAAGGAAGTATTGGAGTCTATCATCCAATCTGCACTGCCTGAGTATTCCCATGAGGGATTATTGAATGTTCCTGCTTCAAAATCTTCGATTTCTGCCTCCGCCAGCCAGGGATCCATACTCAATGCAAAATTAAGTTCTACTGAACCTGAAAATGGAACGATTATCGTTTCTGACTGCGAAATATATCCAAATGCATTTGCGGAAATAGTATAGGTGCCGGGAGGGAGCAGACGGTAATAATCGCCATTTTCCGGATCAGGGGTGATGTCATGGTCAATTCCCTGCACTGAAATAGCCGCTGATAAGGGACTACCTGAATCTGCATCGGTTACTATCCCTCGTACACCATCATGAACTTCCTCCATATAAGCCAGCATTGGTTCTCGATGGTCATTCCATAAACCTGCCAACTGACTTGAATTGGGCCATTTTACTCCGTGCTGTTCCAGAGTGATGTCGCAGTCGCCTTCCCACACATAGTTCCAGTCCTGCATACCCCCAAAGATGGCATACCATTGTGAACCATTAGTGATACCGTTATTAAATCCACCGCTTTCCATGTTAGGGTGGGCGTCAGCATAGGTGCGGGAAATATGTACAAACAAATCATCATCCGGTGAAGCGGAGTAGGAACCTGAATTTGGTCCATCAAAGGGGTAGTTGGCCACAAGAGCACCGGTGTGCATATTGGCTGAAAGAACAAAATGGTGATCCCAGGTCCACTCCATAACTGCCCTGGTTTCAGGCTGTCTCCCGGATACTGTATTACTGAGATCGGTAAATTGGTCAGGGAAATCTCGATTTAAATCAACCCCATTGGCATTGTAACGGGAGCCATTTTCAAATCCATCAGGATTCATGGTAGGCATGATGAAAATATCCGTATTATTCACCAGATCTGTGAGGCGTTGATTGCTGCCGTACCCTTCTAAAAGATATTGAATTAAATACAGAGATAATTCTCTGCCAACAGTTTCATCTCCATGCATATTAGCCACATACTTAAACTCCGGTTCAATCTCATTTACACCGGGATTATCAGAAATTTCCATCACCCAAAGTTCTCTTCCCTGAACGGATTGACCTATGCTTTCCAGTCTGGTAATGTCAGGATATTCAGCAGCCATGTCCTGCATAAAATCAGTAAGTTCATTGTAATTATGGTAATCTTCCATGGGGTTAGATGAATTTCGGGTGGACTCTTTTAATTGTTCGAAGTAGAGCTTAGCTTCATTAGGAACTTCTTTTATATCAAATCCCAACTGGGAAATCCGCGTAAACTCTTCCGGACTGACAAGAGCATGGACGGAGTGGTCTGTACGGTGGTGGTCCAGGTCAATTCCCAATTCAACTAATTGGTGGAGTTGAGAAACCTGGTTAAACTTGATTTCAACAGTGGATTTATTCCCGAAGGCAAAAGCCAGGTGAATAGAGAGTATTATGGTTATAATGTTTTTCATTTAGATAAAATATTTAGCTTTGAAAAGTAGTGGATGTACCGAGGAGAAACCAAAGGGGATGATGTAATAAATTGTATCATGTTCAACCCCTTCAGGGTTGGTATGTGAATGCGGCTTTGGATATTGTTATTGAACTACTTCGTAGTTCTCTTAATTCTATGAATCCGGAAATACAAAATCAATAATCAGGTAAAAATTTATGTCTTTTTTACATTCACAAAGGAGGACGCCGAGGGTGTCCAATAACAATAACACGCAATAGGCAGCGGAAAGAACCCTGAAAGGGTTGAACAATATTTTTTGAATGGCGAATGATAAATAATGAATGATGAATCAAACTCCGTTAACACTATTTATCCACCGTAACTTTAGTGTAGTTGGACGATTGACAAGCCGACGGGCAAGGAGGAAATAAGAGAAACATCCTAAAGTTTAAAGTATTGCCTCTCTGATAGTTTAATTGGCGGACGCCGAAGGTGTCTAATAACAATAACGCCCAAGAGGCAACGGAAAGAACACCAAAGGGGGTGACCAGTATTTCTTGAATGACGAATAATGATTAATGAATGATGAATCAATCTCCGTTAACACTATTTATCCAACGTAACTTTAGTGTAGTTGGACGATTGACAAGCCAGCGAGCAGACGGGCAAGGAGGAAATAAGAGAAACATCCTAAAGTTTAAAGTATTGCCTCTCTGATAGTTTATTTGGCGGACGCCGAAGGTGTCCAATAGCAATAACACCCAATAGACAGCGGAAAGAACCCTGAAAGGGTTGAACTTAAGGAATGTATTTTGTATTAAAATCAATATTGTAATCCCTTAAAAATTGCTGGTATTCATCTTTGAAGGAATTTAGTTTATGATGTTCCTTCTGATTCTTTATGTAATTAATAATCCGTGGTTTATCTTTCCATGTTATCGTAAATGCTCCATACCCTGCCTGCCAACCAGTAAAATGGGGAAATATTTTATTCGTTTTTATCCATTTTGAACTTGAAAGTTTTATATCCTTAATTAGGCTTGATAAAGGAACTGTCGGATGTAAATGGGAAAGAATGTGAAGATGATTTTCTGTTCCATTAATTATGTACATGAAACATTGATGATTTTGGATGACCCCGGCGATGTATTTATATAATAGTTTTTCCTTTGATGGCGTGAGGGTGTTTTTTCTGGATTGAGTCCCGAAAATTATGTGATATAGTATTTGATTGTAAGTGGACATTTGATTCTCCTTGACAAATTATTAGTTAAAATTACTTTGGATTAGAATCCAAATAGAACAATTTTTTCAACCCCTTCAGGGTTGGTATTTGAATGCGGCTTTGGATATTGTTATTGAACTATTTCGTAGTTCTCTTAACTATATGATTCTGGAAATACAAAATCAATAATCAGGTAAAAATATTATGTTTTAATTCATTTACGAAAGAGGGAC
>CAZKEL010000052.1:0-5525 GCA_964551815.1 uncultured bacterium | reverse complement strand
AGCGGAAAGAACCCTGAAAGGGTTGAACAATTAGCTTAAATTTCCCTGATGAAATCCATAGAAAAAATTTACCGCATCGAAGGAATGCACTGTGCTGGTTGTGTCAACTCCGTAGAAAAGATTTTAAACAGATTAGATGATGTACAGTCCGCTGTAGTAAACCTGCCCCTTGAGAATGTAAAAATTACTTTTACAAATTTACTTTCCATCGCTGCCCTCAATGATGCTCTCACAAAAGGAGGGTATAATATTACTGAGGAGTTTAATCCGGATATAAAACAGAGTAAAGAGAAGGAAACCAGAGAATGGAGATTACGGCTCTTTAAAACTGGAATTCTGGGTATCCCTCTATTTGTTTTTGCTATGTGGGAAATGATGACGGGAAAAACTCCCTCAGATACCTCCATCCTTTTTCAACTTTTACTTACCACACCTATTTTAATTGTCAGTAGAGAAATTTTCAAAAACGGATTCACCTCTCTTTATCATCGTTCCCCCAATATGAACAGCTTAGTGGCATTGGGAACGGGTGCAGCTTACTGCTACTCCCTGCTGTCATCCTGGAACTTGGTTCAGGTGAGAGAATGGGCAGGATTTGACCATTTATATTTTGAGTCCGCAGGGGTTATATTGGTGTTTATCACCTTGGGACGTTTCCTGGAATCAAAGGCGAAAACAGGTACAACTGCAGCCTTATTGGAATTGTTCAGCAACGCACCCAGAACCGGATGGGTAGAACAAAATGGTGAATGGATTGAGCTGGTAGTACATAAAATTAAAGCAGGAGACAGACTCATGGTGAAGCCCGGCTCTCAGGTTCCTGTAGATGGAGTGGTACTTGAGGGAATTTCCTCCGTTGATGAGTCCACCATTACCGGAGAGTCCATCCCCGTAGAAAAAACACAGGGGGATGTATTAACCGGTGCCACTGTTAACCAGCGGGGAACCCTGATTATGGAAGCGAAGCAGGTTGGGGAAGATACGGTATATTCTAAAATCATTAAAATGGTTCAGGACGCCCAAAATACGAAAGCACCTATTCAAACTCTGGCGGATAAAATAGCAGCAGTTTTTGTCCCTATTGTTCTTTTTCTGGCAATTCTATCCTTTTGCTTTTGGCTGGTGATGGGGCAGGATTTCACCTTTGCTTTCAACATCCTCATTTCTGTTCTCATCATTGCCTGCCCCTGTGCATTGGGGTTAGCTACTCCTACAGCCATTGTGGTGGGGACCGGTTTGGGAGCTAAACAGGGCATTCACTATAAGTCTGCTGAAGCCCTGCAGAATATGAGCGAGATAACCTCAGTCATTTTTGATAAAACAGGAACCCTGACGGTTGGCACTCCCAAAGTAATTACTTTTAAAACAGATTTACCAGTCAGTGACTTTTTCAATTACCTGATGGCTGTTGAAAAGGGTTCCGAGCATCCTCTCTCTCACGCCATTCTTCAGGCAGGTAAGACTTATGCAGACACAGTTTATTCCTGTAATGACAGCAGGGTATCCCCCGGTAAGGGTATTCAGGGATCGGTGAATGGAAAAGACATTAAAATAGGTACTTTAAGCTGGCTTGAAGAAAATTCAATTGGATTCCCTACAGAAATGGCTGCAGATCTATCCAATTGGGAGAAAAAGGGATATACGGTTACCCATTTGGCTATTGATAATTCCTGGGCAGGAATGCTTGCTATTGCAGATACACTGCGCCAAGAATCCAAAATAGTTATTCAAAAACTTAACCAACGGGGTATTCATACTCATCTATTGACCGGAGACAGACAAACTACCGCGGACTCCATGGGCGGTGAACTGGGAATTCAACATGTGGATGCAGAACTCCTACCTCAACATAAGGCAGAAAAAGTGGTAAAAATTCAGGAAGTATATGGCAAATCCGCCATGGTTGGTGATGGTATTAATGATGCTCCTGCTTTGGCACAGGCAGATATTGGAATTGCCATTGGCTCAGGGACAGATGTTGCCATGGAAACTTCAGATATTGTTCTTATGCGGGATGAATTAACATTGATTAGTCAGTCCTTACAATTAAGTAAAAAAGTGGTGAGTAAAATTAAGCAAAACCTTTTTTGGGCATTCGCTTATAATGTAGTTGGAATCCCTATTGCTATGGGCTGTCTCTATCCATTAACCGGATATTTATTGAACCCCATGCTGGCTGGTGCTGCCATGGCATTTTCTTCAGTGAGTGTGGTGGGGAATACGCTGTTATTGAAAGGTAGCAGGAGAAAGGAGTAAAGGGTAAGCCTGGCTGCCACAGCCAAAACTCAGGAAGGGATAAAGGAAAAATTAAAAGAGGGAAATGAATCTTCATTTCCCTCTTTTTCTAACCTTGGCATTTTATGTTACGGGTCAAATCATCGCCTGACCCTGCTTTAAAATTGAAGGGATTTCCCAGAGTATATTGTGAGTATTGTCACATTAAGATGAATGGAGGACAACTTTCTATATTTTTTCATTAAAGGATGACATCTTTCCACCCTGTAATTAGCATAAAAAGATGTCATCCATACCGTAGAAATTCATGGTAGTTTTAATTCTCTTTTGACCTCACCCTGACCCTCTCCTCTATAGGAGAGGGAATTTTTGGCTCCCCGCCTGCCATCCCAAATTGGTGATTTCGGGCAGGCCTCCCCTATCGAGGGGAAGGCTGGGATGGGGTCGGGAAATAGGGTATAAGATTAAAAACCTAAACAATCCACCCCTAAGATAGCAGAAGGAGAAATAGGATAACCACGCCAATGGCAGGAATAATACTATATTCAACCTGGATAAATTCAATTTCAGGCTGCTTATAACTGGTTCCCAATTCTAATGCAATACCGTTATCCATATCTGTATTGAAAATTTGGTATGCTGAAGCTTTTAGAGTAAAATTAATGTCGTAAGTTCGAAACAAAACCTGCCCTGCTTGCAGGCTAAGTCCAAATCCTGACTGGTTTTTAACTGGATTGTATCCCCCTCCTACACCAAATAATCCAGCTCCTACCCCATAAAATGGACTTGTATCTCTTTGGTCTAAAAATCTTATATACGTGAAATCTACTCCAAGTGCATTAGGTACAAAAAAATGAAATGACGAATTGAGCAACCCTTTTCTATTTCGTAATTCATAGGAATAAAATCCTGAATACTTAAACATTTGGGAATAATTTTCATTTTCACCACAATCTCTGAATCCACAGTCATCCTTTGGAAAACTTGTTCCCAATGGATATAAAAAACCAAAAGTCATACCAAATCGGTTAATGGATTTTCTAACATGTGTGCTTTCCTCTTCTTCTAATTCCATGATATTGTTCACATCCGCGGCATCATCCAGGGAAGTATAATTCATAATGGCTTTGGCTACCCGCCGGGAAATAACTTCAAAATCTTCAATTGAAAGTGCAATTACCTGTACACTATGTTTCGCTCCTCCTGATTCATTAATGGTCATTGCAGAATAAATTAACTTCTCACCCAGCGATTTTATAGAGTGAAATATTACTTTATCAACTTCATGAAATTCAAATAAATCCAGGGCACATTCATAATGAGCACAGGGATCAATCTCTTTACCATAATTAACCAAATCATCTGTATGTTCATGGAAAGCATTTAAGAATAAGAGATTGATAGTTTCAATATCCTGTACAGATTTTTCTGTATGGATGGGTAAAATCAGGATGTTTTCCTGAGTGTAAGAAAAACAAATTAGCAGAATACTAATGAAAAGTTTAGGAAGGAAATATCTTTTCATGGGTTTAATATACTCCTTAATTGGTTTTTAATGGTATCAATTTAACTGGATGAAAGCTTTCTAACATGTTCCATTAAAGGATGACATCTTTCCACCCTGTAATTAGCATAAAAAGATGTCATCCATGCATTAGTAATTAATTTCAGTTTTAATTCTCTTTTTTCTGACCTCACCCTGACCCCTGTCTGCGTCTACCTGTGCCGATGGCACGGCAGACAGGTGCGAACCCGCACAGGTAGGCTCTCCTATTAAAGGAGAGGGAAATATAGCAAGACCAAAAATTTTAACTCCTTCCCCTGTTGAGGGGAAGGTTGGGATGGGGTCATTATTAAATTGTGCAATTGCATTATATAAAAACAATACATTTTTTCTGACCTCACCCTGACCCTCTCCTCTATAGGAGAGGGAAATTTTGGCTCCTTCCCCTGTTGAGGGGAAGGCGGGGGATGGGGTCATACACGGGTACCTATAGGGCTGCTTACCTTTAATTCATGTAGAATAGTATTTATTTTTTCCCAATAATAATGGTGAATCTGTTCCACAGGGTATGAAACCAGGTGGACGCCCCCGCCGGATGAATACCGTTTCATATATCCCACTATAGCAGGATTCCGTTGGAAGCGCCCACAATTGTAAAACATGCTTTCCAAAGTATGTCTGTTTGAAAATCCACAACCGGAAAAGATGAGTTTCTATACTACCTAAAATTCCAATGGTAAATTGCCACAGTGAATAATATACACATAAAAAGTTTCAGTTTTGGGTTTCAGGAGGAGAAGCGCCCTCTATTAGTGGGAATGTTGAATGATGAACAGAGAATGATGAATGGTGAAGTTAAAATCCGTCACTTTGAAGAATGGTTCACTAATTAAACCATTGAGATGGTTCGTATCCTCAGCATGACAGGGGAAGAAGAAAGGCCCGCTGTTTGCGGGAATGCTGAATAATGACCATGGAATGATGAATAATGAACAGAGAATGACGAATGGTGAAGTACCTCTCCCACATATTGTGGATTGATTTACTTATTAAACCATTGAGATGCATCGTATCCACCGCATGACAGGGGCAGAGGAAGCGCCCTCTGTTAGCGGGAATGTTGAATAATGACCATGGAATGATGAATAATGAACAGGGAATGATGAATGGTGAAGTATCACTCCCACACTTTGAAGAATGGTTCACTTATTAAACCATTGAGATGCTTCCTATTCTCAGCAGGACAGCGGAAGAAGTAGCGCCCGCTGTTGGTGGGAATGTTGAATAGTAAGGTTATACCCCATCACCATTTTATTTATAGGCCTCCAATAATTCATCAAATTCTTCCACTTCCGGATGAATGCTTTTGGCACCTAATAAAAGAGGATAAATATTATCTGAAACCTCTAACTCTTCATAGACTGCAATGAGAGAATGCATTACCTCAATATATTGTTCTAAGTAAAAGCTTCTGAATCTTTCAAGCCAGCTATCGTCAAATCCTTTTAAAAGCATACCGGTATAAAAATGGAAACACACCTCAAAATTAATCCGTGCTTTATTCCAATCGTTTGATTGGGAATAGCTGTCACCCATATTTTTCATTAGAGTAAACTTGTCTGTATCTGTGGAAATCTCAAAACATTCATTTAAATAAATCTCATTTTTTCGTTTAAAAATTAATTTTTCCTCCCCGGTATTAAATTCTTTATTGATTCTGGATATAAGCGTATTTATTCTTCTGTTCACAGATGATTGGTCCACCCGGTGGCCAAAAAGATCTTTG
>CAZKEL010000051.1:0-18769 GCA_964551815.1 uncultured bacterium | reverse complement strand
GACAGGAGCCTCTTTTAACAGAAATTTTTCAGGATTGGTAAATCGCCAATTCTCGTCTCGGGAATCAGGGTAGCCCGTTTGATTAAAATACTCCCAAGCCTGGGATGCTTCTTCACTCAAAATAGACGTTCTTACTGAATTTGGGGTCATCGTTTCCATCATTTATTCAGCTGCTGCCAATTCCTTCTCAATCCAGGAATAGCCTTTTTCTTCTAATTCGTGGGCTAATTCCATAGTACCTGATTTCACCAGTGTTCCATTCATCAATACATGAACGAAATCCGGCTGCATATAGTTTAGAATTCGCTGATAGTGGGTAATGAGTATGAAGGACCTTTCCGGGGAGCGATAGTTATTCACTCCTTCTGCAACTATTTTCAGTGCATCAATATCCAGCCCTGAATCTGTTTCGTCAAGAATAGAAAGCTGTGGTTCTAAGGTGATCATCTGCAGAATTTCATTCCGTTTTTTTTCGCCGCCGGAGAATCCATCATTTACCGGTCTGTGGATAAAGCTCTCATCCAGGGCTACTTCTTTCAGTTTTTCCCGAACCATAGCAAGAAAATCTATGGCATCCATTTCCTCCTCACCTCTGCTCTTGCGAATGGCATTCACTGCAGCCTTCAGGAAATACATATTATTCACACCAGGGATCGCCACCGGGTATTGAAAAGAAAGGAACAGTCCCCCGCAGGCTCTCTCTTCAGGGGCCAATTCTAACAGGCTCTGTCCATTAAATTTAATATCTCCCGTTGATACTGTGTATTTATCCCTGCCGGCTAACACATTAGCAAGGGTGCTTTTACCGGTGCCATTCCGCCCCATGATCACATGCAGCTCTCCCGGTTTAACTTCAAGATTAATCCCTTTCAGGATCTCCTTTCCTTCTACATTTACATGCAGGTTTTGAATGCTGAGCATTTCTTATGTATTCTCCCTGTTAATTTTGAACCTTGAAAGTGGAAATTTGTTTTTTGTATTTGTATTCCAACTTTCACATTTCAATCAAAAATCTTCTATCTTTTATATTAATTGTAAAATATTCTCCCTCATCCTACTGCTCCTTCCAGGCTCACTTCCATAAGTTTCTGGGCTTCAACAGCAAATTCCATGGGGAGTTCTTTAAACACCTCCTTACAGAATCCATTTACAATGAGAGAAACTGCATCTTCCGTATTGATGCCTCTTTGGTTACAGTAAAAGAGTTGATCTTCCCCAATATTTGAAGTGGTAGCTTCGTGCTCCATTTGCGCTGTGGGATTTCGCACATCAATATAGGGAAAAGTGTGCGCCCCACATTCACCGCCAATCAGAATGGAATCACACTGAGAAAAATTCCGAGAATTTTCTGCAGATTTCATTATTTTCACTTCACCACGATAGGTCTGCTGACCCTTTCCTGCTGAGATTCCTTTAGAAATAATGGTGGATTTGGTATTCTTCCCAATATGAATCATTTTCGTACCGGTATCCGCCTGCTGAAAGTTATTGGTGAGGGCAACAGAATAAAATTCTCCTACTGAATCATTCCCCTGCAAAATACAGGAAGGATATTTCCAGGTAATGGCAGACCCTGTTTCTACCTGGGTCCAGGATATTTTGGAATGATCTCCTCTACAGGCCCCCCGTTTGGTGACGAAATTATAAATCCCACCCTTCCCTTCCTTATCACCGGGGTACCAATTCTGCACGGTGGAGTATTTTATTTCTGCATTCCCTAATGCTACCAATTCAACGACGGCGGCATGGAGTTGGTTTTCATCCCGCATAGGGGCAGTACAGCCTTCTAAATAACTTACATGGCTGTCTTCATCAGCTACAATCAGGGTGCGTTCAAACTGGCCTGTGTTGGCGGCATTGATGCGAAAATAAGTGGAGAGTTCCATTGGGCAGCGTACCCCTTTAGGAATGTAAACAAATGACCCATCACTGAAAACTGCAGAATTTAGAGTGGCATAGAAATTGTCTGTGTAGGGAACCACGGAGCCTAAGTATTTCTGCACCAATTCGGGATCGTCTTTCACAGCCTCAGAAAAAGAGCAGAATATAACTCCTGCCTTTTTTAGGGTGTCCTTAAAAGTAGTAGCTACGGATACGGAGTCAAAAACAGCGTCAACAGCAACCCCTGCCAACATTTTCTGCTCGTCTAATGGAATCCCCAATTTATTATAGGTATCCAGAATTTCAGGGTCAACTTCGTCTAGGCTGTTCAGCGTTTTCTTTTTTGGAGCAGAATAATAGCTGATGGATTGATAATCAATGGGAGGATAATGCACCTTTGCCCAGGTTGGTTCTTTCATATTCAGCCAATGGTGGTAGGCTTTCAACCGCCATTCTAACAACCATTCCGGCTCTCCTTTTATGTCTGACAAGGCACGAATGACCCCTTCATCCAATCCTGCCGGGAAGGTATCCTGAGCAACTTTAGTTTCAAATCCATACTTATATTCTTCCGCTATGGATTTCTTTATAATTTCATTTTCCATTTTCAGAATTCAGAGTTTTCAGGTTAGCTGGCTGGTAATATCACCTACACGGATATCATTAAACATATTTCGGATATTATCATTAATTTTGTTAATTGGCATACGGATATTGCAATTACCAATCTGCACACAGTCAGAATTGATATTGCAGTCCACCATACCCAGAGGTCCTTCCAATTCTTCAATAAACTGGGTCATCCTCACTTTTTCCAATCCCTTTCGGATTTTGTACCCTCCCCGGGGTCCCTGCACTGCTTTTATATAATTCAGCTTTACCATCTGCTGCAGGGTTTTTGCCAGCAGTTCCTGGGGAATCATATATGATGCAGCAATTTCTTTTGCTGAGCAAAGATTGTTCCCACTCTGCCGGATATGGCGCAGGGCAATGAGAGCATATTCTAATCTTCTGGTTAATTTAAGCATGATAAAAAGGAAAAAATCCTGTGAGGAAATTTACCGGGGTTAAAATTGGATGGCAAAGCTTTTAATACGAGTATTTAAGTCGGGTTTAACTTTATACCCACCAAATTAGTCTTGCCATCTGTTAGACGGAAATAGTTTAAAACGGTCTCAGAGCCCGAGGGGTATCTAAAATTTCTTTTAGAATAATAGCCTTTTTTAGTTCATCCTTATTCCGGACAACCTGCTTAATCCAGCTGCTTTCCCCTTGAGCCTTAGAGGTTTGAACGGGGACGACCTCCAAATCTGTTAATTTTTCTTCAGGAAAGGGATACTCTGATTCAGGCTCAATTTCTGTTACCGGTGCTTCAGGCTCGAACTCCACATATTTCTCTTCCTCTTTATCATCATCCGGTTCTGAGGGGAATATGTCCACTTCACTGGCCAAATGGTCCTGAAGCTTCCGCAGTCTCTGAAAAATATCTTCCTTTTTCGACTCTACCTGCGGGTTTTCACCGGGTTGGTTGTCTTGTGCTTCCTTCTTCTTTTTTTTAGTTAGCCAAGATAAAAGTCCCCACAATAATAAAAAGAGAATGCTAGGATTAAAATCAGCCAGATACATGTTTAACTTTCTTCATGAGGATTACCCTTATTGCCTTTGTCTTCAGGGTTTGCTATGGAGTCACGCATTTCTGTATCGGATTGAATATTTTTCATCCTGTAATAGTCCATAATACCCAGGTTACCTTCCCGGAATGCCTGTGCCATAGCTTTGGGAACTTCCGCTTCTGCTTCGATCACTTTAGAGCGCATTTCCTGTACACGGGCTTTCATTTCCTGTTCTGCAGCCACTGCCATGGCTCTGCGGGATTCTGCCCTTGCCTGTGCCACTTTTTTATCTGCTTCAGCCTGATCAGCTTCTAAATGTGCCCCCACATTCTTCCCTACATCCACATCTGCAATATCAATTGATAAAATGGAATAAGCAGTCCCCGTATCCAATCCTTTATTCAACACAGCCCGGGATATTTCATCGGGATTTTCAAGTACGATCTTATAATTTTGAGATGATCCAATTGCGCTGACGATACCCTCACCCACTCTGGCGATAATGGTGTCATCAGTTGCACCCCCTACTAACTGTTCAATATTGGTACGCACCGTCACTCGTGCCTTTGCCATGAGCTGAATACCATCCTTAGCCACTGCAGAGACCTTTCCCTGTACGGGGCAGTCAATGACCTTCGGATAGACTGAAGTCTGTACGGCTTCCTTCACATCTCTTCCTGCAAGATCAATGGCGGTGGAAGTTTTGAAGTCCAATTCAATATTGGCTTTGTCAGCAGCGATAAGAGCATCCACCACATTGGGAACTGTACCTCCTGCAAGGTAATGTGTTTCCAGTTCTTCAGATGTGACAAAGTCCAGACCTGCCCGATGGAGATTTATGATGCCATCAGTCACCAATTTGGGGGGTATTTTCCGGATGCGCATTATGACCAGCTTGATCATACCTATCTTACCCCAGCCAATTGACACACCGGACTGAATCCACAATCCAAGTGGTACGAAATAGAGGAAGAGGACAAGTCCTATTAAGAATATGGGAATGGATACGAATAATCCTTGCATGAATAACTCCTTAAATTAATTTAATGTTGAAAATTGAAATTGGAAATTTGGGCGTACATTATACTTTTTTTACCAGAAGTTGATTTTCATCCACACCATCAACAATTACTTTTTCCCCTTTTTCAATATAGTCTCCGTGACTCATTGCCTGATATACTTTGTTACCAAGTTCAATTTTTCCTGAGGGGCGTAAATCGGTGACGGAAACTCCCGTTTCTCCCTGCAGTTTATTGTACCCCTTTGAAACAGTAAACCCGGCATCTGATTTCTGAGGGCTAAAGGGAATCAATCTTTTATAGAGTTCTGTATGGGGCAGCGTTCTATATAAAATAACAGCAGAAATAAAAGCAGTGAGAATACCAACGGAAAGTCCCATATAAGCATAGCGGTATTCTTCAGGGGAGGGGTAGGAACCCAACAGCATTTTGTACATGGAAAAGAGTACCAGAGCAATGCCTGACAATCCTGCAACGCCGAAACCGGGAATGACCAGAAGCTCTAACAACAGCAGGATAATACCTGTAAAAAGAAGAAGCAGTTCTGTCATATCTGCCAGCCCTACCAGTAAATGAGAGCCAAAAAACAGAGCCAGGAAGAGGAGCCCTAAAGCACCAGGCACCCCAAATCCGGGAGATTTGATTTCCATAAAAAGCCCCAGCATACCCAGACTCATGAACAAGGGAGCTACCATGGGATTGGTAAGAAACCGTACCAATGCTTCCGACCAGGATTCAGACTCTTCAATGATATCATGATCATCCATACCCAGATGTTTCAGCAGTTCAGTAAAATCCTTAATTTCTTTATCTGCCATACCCGTTTGCAGAGCTAAATGGGTGGAAAGCGTTACAAGTTTTCCTTCATAAAACCCATCAACATCCTTTGAGGTGAGGGTATCTCCAGTATGGGAAACAAAAAATGAAATCTCCAATTCTTCATCCACCATAGCAGAGGCAACCTCTCTGGAGCGGTTGTTTGCTTCGGCTGTGGATGCCATTTCTTCCCGCATATATGAGATTACTTTTTCTGAGGCTTTTTTCCCTTGAAGATCCACTGCTGTGGCAGCTCCGATGGATGCTCCCGGGGTCATAAAAACAGAATCACAACTGAGAGATATTAAGGTACCGGCAGAAATGGCTCTTTTATTAATATAGGCAACAGTCATCACTTTGGAGTTCAATATGGCATCTTTGATCTGTGTTGCAGCATCCACTCTGCCACCAAAGGTGTCAATATCAAAGATGATAGCATCTGCAGATACTTCTTCCGCATCTTCCAGCACTCTTTCAATATAGTGGGGTAGCCCCATATCAATGGTACCCTGAATGGGAACATGGAAAACCAGGTTTTCTTTGGCAGGTAAAGCAGATACGAATATAAGGAAAACAATATAAAGGCTGAGCCGTTGCATATAGAAATTTACAGGGACAGATTCATCGGAACCAAGTTTCTAGTAATTGAATGCTTTTTGCTATTCCTTATGACTACGTTAATAGCACAGACTACAGGTGAGAAGCTGAAAGTCCTTCGAAATTCGTCATTTGACATTCGAAACTCATGAGCCAATCTCCCCTAACTCCTGCCATTTGGTTGCTGAGTTTGTGGAAGCACTCCTTGTTCCTGTTTCCTGCATTGTTTTAAATTTTCTACGCTGTAATCCGGCTAAATTTCTACCCATGTATTTCATGCTCACCATTGCCAGTTGGAAATCCCAAATTTTCCCTCGAAAAATTGGACTATTTTTTGGTCGCCTCCTTGGAGATTTGGTTTATTTTCTCCTCCCTTTCCGTAAATCTTATGCTGGGAAAAATCTGGAAATTGCCTTTCCTGATTGGACGGCAGCAAAACGAAAAAAAGTCCTTCGAAATTGTTATCAGCACTTTGGTATGGTGTTGGTTGATGTGCTGCGTATGCCAAAGTTTAAACAGAAAAACGACCAAAAGACGGTCCGCATTCCACAGGAAACCATCGATCTCTACCGCAGCCATAACGGAGGCATCCTCCTTTCAGCCCATATAGGTAACTGGGAGTTTTTAGGCCCTGCTTTGGGTCTGCATAAAATTAAAATCGCCGGCGTGACCCGTGTACAGCGAAATTCCAAGTCAGACACTTATTTCAACGAAATGCGCAGTTCTGAAACAGTGAAAACCATCCCTTTCAACGCAGGGGGAAAAGTGATGGTGAAAGCAATTAAAGAAGGCTACTTTTTAGGGCTTATCAGCGACCAGAATGCAGGAAGAAAAGGTACCCAGGCAGACTTCTTTACGCAGAAGGTTTCCGTCCCTAAAGGGGCTGCGGTTTTTCACCTTAAAACCAATACTCCCATTTTATTAGGGTTTTGTATATTATCTAAGGATTTAAACTATGATCTTTCCTTCCAAGAATTGGATGTGAAAGGATTACCGGACAATCCGGAAGAGGCAATCATCGAAATCAACAGACGCTACACTGCCATTCTTGAAACCGTTGTGAGGAATCATCCCCAACAATATTTTTGGTTTCACCGCAAATATAATCTTGGAAATTACAAGGGATTATCCCGCTTCTAAACATTATGATCTACCCTGCCACGGACCAATATATTGACCTCGCCAAAGCAGCCCTTGACAATGGAGATGTGATCGTATATCCTACGGATACACTTTACGGCTTTGGTGTAGATGCTACCAACACTGAAGCCATTCAACGCCTAAACCACTTAAAAGGTCGAAGTCAGCCATTGAGTATTGTATTGGAATCCATTGACCACATGCATGACTTTGCTGAAATTGAGGAGAGTATTGAGAAGGAGGTTCAAACATTGTTTCCAGGGAATTATACGGTACTTTTGCCTGCAAAAAACTCCGATCTCTCCCCCTTTGTACAAAACGGGTCATCAAAAATTGGCATCCGCATTCCCGACCATTTCTTTCCGGTAAATCTGGTAAAGCTATTTGGGAAGCCTATCATTACCACCAGTATCAACCGACATGGAAACGACCCCCTGAACGATGTAACACAGGTTGAAATTGATTTCCCTAATGTGGATATTTTTGAAGACTCAAAACACAATCCTTCCAAAGGTTCTACCATCATTGATTATACCACCTCTCCGCCCAGTATCGTGCGGGAAGGTGACGGACCTTACCCTCTGTGATTTTATATCTGAGAGTCCTTAGCTACGTCAAGCCTTATCGTTTGATGGTGGCTATGTCATTGTTATCTTCCATCCTTTTCGTAATGCTAAATGCCTTTTCAATTTGGATGGTAAGCTCCCTCATTTCCACCATAATGAACCCGGAAGGTAGTCACTCTGCACCGATTATTAATGCTGAGACTCTTCATGGCAAACTGGAAAATTTAGCTGTTCAGCTTGTGGGGACAGGTTCTCAATTAGAACAGTTGGGAAACCTATGTATCATCTTGGTAGTTGCTTATATTTTAAAAAATCTTTTCTTCTATCTGAATAATATTGCCATCTCATTTGTTCAGAACCGAATGATAATGGACATCCGCAATCAACTTTTCAGTCATCTGCAAAAGCTGCCTATTTCTTTTTTCAATAAGAATAAATCAGGAGAACTTACATCCATTATTATGAATGATGTGTCCAATATGCGAGTGGCATTTACACAGTCCATTCAAAGCCTGATAAACGAACCCATCAGCATTTTAGTTCTCCTGGGGATGCTCCTTATTATCAGTACCAAATTAACGCTTTATGCCCTTATAACTGTCCCTGTGTCTGCATTTATTATAACCAAACTGGGGCAGAGTATCCGCCGGAAGGCGAAGCGCTCAAGTCTCAGTATTGCAGGATTGATGAATATTCTGCAGGAGACCATTGGAGGCATCCGAATCGTAAAGGCCTTTGTCATGGAAAAGTTTGAGATTCAGAAATTCTTGAAAGAAAATAAAAAATATTTTTCTCTCACTTTTAAACAGGAAAACATGAAAAATCTCACTACCCCCATTAATGATTTAATCGGTGTATCTGTTGGTGTTTGGCTGCTGTGGGTCGGAGGTAGAGAAGTATTGGTACATGGCACACTCACACCTGATGGATTTATCCGCTTTATCATCTACCTCTTTGCCATGCTGCAACCTGCCCGAAAACTGGGAAATGTGAATGCCCAGATTCAGGTGGGGCTTGCATCCGCTGCAAGAGTGTTTTCAATTACCGATGTACAGTCGGATATTAGAGAACCTGAAGATCCTATCTCAATCCATAAGCTGACACAAGGGGTTTTCTTTAAGAAGGTATCCTTTCAATATGAAAATTCCAGCACCCCTTCTGTAAAAGACATCTCCTTGTCCATTGAAAGGGGGGAAGTCCTCGCATTGGTGGGTTCCAGCGGAGCAGGAAAAACCACAATTGCCGATCTCATCCCCCGGTATTATGATGTGTCAAAAGGAAGTATTGAGATTGATGGTATTGATATTCGCTCGATATCAACCAACCAATTGCGAAAACTCATGGGGATTGTCTCGCAGGATACCATTTTGTTTAATGACAGTATTGCACATAATATCAAATACGGGCAACCAGAGGCAGACCTTGATGCTGTTATTAAAGCTGCAGAAGCTGCAAATGCAGCAGAATTCATTGCTGGCTTACCTGAAGGGTATGACACCATTATTGGAGAAAAGGGAACCCGGTTGTCCGGGGGGCAGCGGCAGCGTATATCCATTGCCCGTGCCATCTTGAAAAATCCGGATATCCTCATTTTAGATGAAGCCACCTCCGCCCTTGATACTGAGTCTGAAAGGAAAGTTCAGGAAGCTATTGATAACCTGGTGAAGGATAGAACCGTTATCGTTATTGCTCACCGCTTATCCACCATAACCAAAGCAGACCGAATTATTGTTTTGGATAAGGGAGAAATTGTGGAATCAGGTACGCATACAGAATTGTTGGAGAGAAAGGGAAAGTACCATCAATTATACCAGATTCAATTTGCAGGAGATGAAGCTCTTTGAATTCTGCCATCATCGTTGCTGGAGGAAACAGCACCCGCTTTGGGGGAGAAATTCCAAAACAGTTTGTAAAACTGAAGGGAAGAGAAATTCTGTCCTTTTCAGTTGACACTTTTTCCTCCCATCCAGACATTGACGAAGTTGTCATAGTCTGCCATACTGAATGGATTGAGCATGTACAGAAAAAATACCCCCGCTGTAAAGTGGTGGAAGGCGGAAAGACCAGAAAGGATTCTTCTCTTGCCGGTATAAAGGCAGTCCAACCAGGTACAGCTGCAGTATTGATTCATGATGCTGCACGGCCTTTAGTAACTGAATCCATCATTAGCAACTGCCTCAATGCTCTAATAGACGGAGATGGCAGCGCACCTATTTTAGATGCATCCAGTTCTCTCATTAATTTGGAAAATGATCATGCTTCTTTTGTGGATAGAAATACTATAAAAGAAGTGCAGACTCCACAATGTTTTAAAACAAATTTAATTATGGATGCACTTCATTCCGGACTTAGAGGAACTGATGAAATTGGGATTGTTCTGCAATATTATCCACAATCGAAATTAAATTTTATTGCAGGTGACACAAGAAACTTTAAGGTGACCACTGAATTTGATTTAAAACTTCTTGCTGCCATTAACTAAAATGGATCTGAGCATAATTATTGCACATTATGACCCCGGAAACCATCCGGATTGTGTTCAGTCTTTTCATGAAACCATAAAAAAGATTTTTGAGCAGAAAGAATCCTTTTCCATCGAAATCATTATAGCTGACGATGGCTCACCTCCTCATTCCGAAATTTTGCAGAACTATTCTGATACCCGTTCTGAAAGTGGAAAACTGATTTACCATTTAAGAGGGTCAAAACTGCAGAAGTATTTGGAACAATTAAATCTTCCTGAAGGTTTTATCTCCAATTGGATTTATCTTCCAAAGGAAAAACCCCAAATGGGAAAAGCCCGTTTGGGAAATGCCGCAATTGAATTAGCAAAGGCTGACAATATTTTATTTTTAGATGACGATAATTACTTTATTTCTGAAAATACCATTTCCGTTATAATGGAGATATTGATGGAATATCATCTTGTTTTTGGTCAAATAAAAGATTCAAACGGAAGGCTGCGCCCCTTTTCAAGCAATCGCGTTCAGGGGACTACTTTTGCAGTGAAAAAAAATATCATGAAATCCTGTGGAGGATTTGGAGATTGGACGGAAAAAGTATCCAGTGGTGTGGACTCTGATATCTGGTGGAAACTTTACCATTATTTCCAGAAACACCCTAAATTGAAAGCCTGTTACACATCAAAAGTTCAGACATTGGATAGCTGTAGTAAACGATGGAAACCTCATATCAGGCAGTTGCTGAGACATCGTGCGGTGCGTAGGGAATTTGAAAAAATACACGGCTGTCCAAATTACCGTAGTGCCAGAAAAAACCCCTCCCGAGTTAAAACTCTTTGGATGGAGAATTTATTGTGAAGAATCCTTTAGGATTACTACCAAAACATCTGTTGCAAATAGTTTGGGTTTTTTTTCATTTTATTGCCATATTCTCTCTTTTCCGTTTGGGATTTTTCCTGTATTTTTATGCAGAAATGGGGCAATTATCCTTAGATCAAATCCTGCGATCTTTTCTCATTGGTTTCCGCTTTGATGCAAGGTTGACTGCTCTGATAATGCTTCCCTATTTATTGCTCACAGCGGTCCCTCTTTTTCGATCAATCAAATTTTGGAAAGGGTACTGGGTAATGTGCTTTTCCTGCATATTAATACTATATTCTGCAGATTTAGCATTTTATGCTTACCTGAATACCAGACTGGATGCCACCATAATCGGACTGGCAAAAAACACAGCCATTTCCTTAAATATGTTATGGGAATCTTACCCTCTTATTTGGGGAAGTGTTTTTCTCGTTTCCCTTATTTATATTTTTAGGAAATCAATCTATAAATTGTACTATACAGTGCCGGACCCAAAATTGTCTATACGAAGAACCGTTATTTTTCAACTTCTCAGCATCTTCATTATATTGAGTATCGCCTACGGAAAATTTTCACGCTACCCGTTTCGCTGGAGTGATGCTTTTTACAGTACCAATCAATCTGCAAATCAATTGGCTATAAATCCAGTCTTGTATTTTCTCAATACCTATACACGGGTTGATGAGTCTTTTAATTTGGAAAAAGTCAGAGAATTTTACCCTGTGATGGCAGAGTTTTTAGGGGTGAATAATCCTGGCAAGGAAGCTCTGAATTTTTCCAGACAGTTTTCACCGAATAAAGAGAACAATCTTCAACCTAATATTGTCATCATTATTCTTGAGACCTTTCCTGCTTTTAAATGTGGCCTTTTGGGTAACCCTGTGCAAGCCACTCCCCACTTTGATACCATTGCTAGGGAATCAATATTTTTCTCTCAATTTTATGTTCCAAAAATGAGTACAGCAGCTACCATATTCAGTACGCTAACGGGGCTTCCTGATATGGCTGTTATAAATAAAAGTTCTACGCGTGACCCTTTTGCGATAGAACAAGATATGTTCATTAATCAATTAGAGGATTACGCAAAGCACTTCTTTATCGGAGGGAGTGCAAATTGGGGAGATCTAAATGGCTTTCTAAAAAATAATATTGAAGATATTGTCATTCATGAGGAAGGAAGCTACACCATGCCGGAAACCAATGCCTGGGGAATTTCTGATTATCATTTGCTTCAGGAAATGCATGAAACACTTGCAATGGTAGAGCCTCCTTTCACAGCCATGGTCCTCACTGCGGGGCACCACCGCCCTTACACTATTCCTCAAGATATCCATGGATTCGATTATGAATCATATTTACCGGAATTTCAAAATTATGGTTTTGGTGAGGATGACTATTATGCCTTTACCTTTATGGATTTCGCCGTAGGAGAATATATTAAATCTGCAAAAACAGCCGATTATTTTGAAAATACTTTGTTTGTAATTTATGGTGACCATGGTAGTCATGGCAGCCATTTGAATCTTACACATGGTGACTTAAGCCTGCATCCCTATCATGTACCCTTAGCAATGTACGGTCCAGGTCTGGGGATTCAATCTAAAAGGCACAGTAGCATCATGAGTGAAATTGATTTATTTCCCACCCTGCTTTCACTTTTAAATATTTCACACCATAATGCCTCTTTGGGGAGGGATATTCTGGATCAGGAAATGTCCATATCAACTGCATTCATGTTTAGTGCATCCTCTCAAAATTATGCCCTACTCACCTCTTCAAAATACATTATAAATTCGTCAACAAATCAATTTCAATTATTTGACCCGTTAGATATTTCTATAGAACCGGTTCAGATTCTGCCAGATCCTCAAACTCCCTATCTCCTGTCACTGGCTGAGGGATATTATGAAACTGCACGGTATTTACGCTATCTCAACTCAAGAGCAAAATTATAGTTTGGAAGCAAAAGTTTATTTCCTGTTAAGGACCCATAATCGGCCCGAAGAATTTCAAAACTGTATTGCCTCTATTACTAAACAAAGCACACTACCGGAGGTGGTCATAATTTCTGATGATGAAAATGACCAGTATATACATGAGGTGACAATCCCTAAACAGATTTTCCGCCCTACATATAAAAAACCCCGATGGTGGATTCGTCATCATAATCCATTTAATGACTACTTTAATCAGGCATTGAGTAATATTCCTGATGGAAATTTTATTTATTATCTGGATGATGATGATGAATTGGTTGATAAAGACTGGGTCAAAACCATTTTAGCCAAGAATGAAGATGTTCTCATAGGACGCTTTCAATTGGGGAAATCTCATAATTATAAGATTATCGGTGAAAAAGTAATCAGAGGAGAAATAGGAGGAAGTTGCATTGCCCTTCGTACCGAAATCGCCAGAGCGAACCCCTGGCCATCACGAGGAGCCGGTGATTATTTTTTTATTAAAAAGGTAGTTGAAAAACATCCACCAGCCTTTATTGATATGGTTGCAGGTAAAGTCCAGACAGACCTACAGCATAGTTGGGGAGTGCGAAAATCCTACTAATGGGAATAGCATTTATTGGACACCCCCACTTTTCCTCACGACTTGCTTTAGAATTTCAGGATCGTGGGTACAAGACAATCATGCTGGATTATAATGAATGGGGACATAACTTTTTTACATCCATAAAGGCAGTAATTAATTATCAAGTATTACATTTTATCTCAGGAACCGGATACAGAAAGTTGTTTTATGCATTAGTACTGCGATTTATTCTTAGAAAAAAAATACTGGTTCACTTTGTAGGTTCAGATGTAACTCGAATGAAAACCAGAAAGTACTTTGATAGAATTAATTGGGTGGGTGCGTTAAAACTTGCTCATAGGGTGTTCTGTGTTGCACCTTGGCTGAGGGATGAGCTTAAACCCTACGGAAACTCTGAATCCTTTGCTTTATTTTTCAGAAAATTCACCTTTAAACAAATGATGCTTCCTGAAAAATTTACTATTCTATCCTATATCCCTGAAACCAGACCTGAATTTTATGGTAAATCCATAGTTGAGCAATTAATAGTTGCAAATCCTCGTTTTCATTTTATCATTTTGGGAGGATCTGATTTTTACCACTACCCCAATGTGGAATGTCATACCATTGATTACAAAATGGATATGATTAAATTTTATAATCGTACCAGTGTACTTCTGCGTCTTACTGAACATGATGGGCTTTCAAATATGGTGATGGAGTCCCTTGCAATGAATCGACATGTAGTCTGGACTTATGATTTCCCCTATGTACATCAATCTGAAAAGGAGTTTGAAAAGGTGCAAAAACTTCTTAAAAAAATTCACAACAATAATTTACCCAATACTTCCACAAAGTGGATGCAAACCCATTTCGACTATACATTATTTTTAAATACATTGGAGGCAATGTATAAAAACCCGAATACACCAGTACCAAAAGGGTTATATTCATGAAACTCTCTGTTATTACTCTGTCATTTGATAATGAAAACTATACCCGAGCCTTTGTTGATAGTATTCGTAAAAATTCCGTACTTCCCCATGAATTGATCATTGTAGATAACGGCTCTGAACCCGCTACCCAAAAATGGGTTGAAAAAACTGCAGATAAATCCATCATTTATGAGAAAAACCAAGGCTTTTCAAAAGGATTTAACGAAGGTGTTAAAATTGCTAAAGGGGAATATATCATGCTGGCAAACAATGATACGGAATTCCCTCCCAATTGGGATAAATTACTTTTGGAGACTATTGAAAAAAATCCTGGTGCAGGGATTGTCTCTCCGGTTTATACCAGCGGGCGAAAGTCTGCTTTACGCTTTCAAACCGGTGATAAAATTCTAAGGGTATTTCCCTTTAGAAAGTATCCTTCGGCTGTTGCCTTCCTTATGCGCCGGTCTGAATTTCTGCCAGTATTTGGCGGATATAGTGAAAAATATGCCATTGCCAGCGGCGAAGATGCAGACCTTTGTTTTACCGTCTGGAAAAAAGGATATGATATACTCATTGACGAGCGGGTACTCATCATTCATGAAGGAAAAGTCACCAGCAGTTCTAAATTGAAGGATTGGCGGATACATTTCAGGAAAAACAGCCGGCAGTTTAGAAAAAAATGGTTTTACTATTATTACTTTCCATATTTAGCTGCACTAATCCAAAAGATTAAATATTGAATGAAAATTGAGTAATATTCTAAATCAGGATCAAACGATTCATTATATTTTAAATCAGGTTAAGACGAAAACCCCTTCATCATTTATTCGAAAGGGTGATGGTGAGAATATTGTATTGGCTTATGGTGTTATCGAATCAATTCCTTTTCACCGTTATAGAAAAAAACTCATCCATTTTAATATTCCTATCTGGAAAATTCCATTTCAACTATTTTTAAGATCTGAGTTAATGAAAGCTTATTCAAATGCCACACTGTTGGGGATCAGTCCCATAGAACACAGACATGATTACTGGGAAAATGAAGAGCAAATATTACATTATTTTTCCCTTCAGGAAAAAACCCATTGTGATATGAACTTTCACATGGGATTTATTAAGAAACCCGATTCTTCGCATTTAATGATTCCAATGGCTGAGGAAATTATTCAAAACAGAAACATTGGTGTAATAAGTCATTGTAAAGTAGAAAGTTTTTTAGATAAGTTTAACTCCGAAGTCGTTGCCAGAGTTGAGATCCCCCGCAGAAGAGCAAAATTACAATATATGTCTCGAAGGATTTACGATGGCGTTTTAACAGAAATTGAGAATATAGTCCATGATACGGATATTTGGCTGGTTGCTGCAGGGGTATATGCCAAACCATTTTGTGAATTTATCCGATTAAAGGGTGGAATTGGAATTGATATTGGCTCCTCCATGGATTCCTGGTTAAATAATTATCAATCCCGCAGTCATTTAAGACGAATTCGTTCAGAGTATAATCGGAAATCCTGAGTGAAATCCTGGTTAAAACTTGTTTTGGGTGTGTTGTTTCTTTTCACATTACACCGGGTTATTTTCACCATTATTTTTCTCCCCATCGGAGGAAACATATCCTTAGATAACTACCTCAATGCAATGCTGTATGGACTTCGCTTTGATGTGTCACTTTTAGCATATTCTACGGTTATTCCCTTACTTTTCACCTTGGTAGGAAAATTGTTTTTTTCAGCTGAAACTTTATTGAGGATTCACCGCCCTCTGTTTTTTGTTTATTCCTGTATCTTTCTCATTTCAATTACTCTGCTTTTATTTATTGATATTGGGTTCTATATAGAATTCAATACCCGGATAAATTATTTGGTTATAGAATACCTGCAAAATATTGATACTATTCTTGAAACTATTATTCAGGTCTTTCCCTATAATATTTTGTTTATTATGATGATGGTAATTACAATTATGATCCCCTTTCTTTTGTTGAAATATTTTACAATTTACCGAGGTGCATTTAATCATTCATTCTCAATAAAGCAGGTCCTATTTATTTTGGTGATTTCTATTATCGCTATAAGAGGAGGTCTGCAAAATGAACCATTAAACTGGGGTGATGCATCTATTTCTAAACACTCCTTTATCAACCATACAGGCATGAATCCAATTTGGAATATTGGCTATAGTTATTTCAATAGTGATCCTGTTCGAGAAAATAAGAAATTTCAGCAAATTAAAATAGAGTTACCAAATGCTACTGATCTTATAAGAAGTAAAATCATTGGAAATTCCTCTGATTTTATTCATAACGATTACCCCTTATTGAGACAATCAATCCAAGATGATAAAACTCCCCTGCCCAATGTAGTTCTCATCATTTTGGAAAGTTTTAAAAGCAGCTATATCGGCGTAATGGGAAACAAAAAAAAATTGACTCCCCATTTTGATTCTCTTAAAGAGGATGGAGTTTTATTTACCAGAATGTTTTCTTCAGGTACGAGAACAAACCGCGCCCTAAGCAGTATTCTTTTGTCCTTCCCTGCCCTGCCCCGGTTTAAATCTATATTGAATGATCATCAGGTTCACCAACCATTTTCATCTCTGGCGTCACTTTTAAAATCAATTGGCTATGTTACTCAGTTTCTTTATGCAGGTGATACGGAATATGATAATATTCACACCTTTTTTTCTCAACAGGGTTTTGATAAGGTAATTGGCAAGGAGATTTATCCTGATAATGCATTTTTCACTAAATATGGTGTGGCGGATGATTCTGTTTATGAAACAGCTAAGGGTATAATTAATGAGGTTACTCAACCCCTGTTTCTCACCTTATTAACCGTATCAAACCATCAGCCTTTTTTATTTCCTGAAAATGACGATGTGTTCCATATCCACAACAATGATGATTTAAGTGAAAAAGAGAAAGCATTTCAATATTCTGATTGGGCATTAGGAGAGTTTTTTTCCTGGTATAAAAAACGGGACGACTATAAAAATACCATATTCATCATTACAGGTGACCATGGATTTTTTGAAGAAAATTCAAATAAAGACTTATCCATTAATCTGGACCTATATCATATTCCTTGTTTAATTATTGCCTCGGATTTGATTCCTTCAGTGAACAATAAAATAGCAAGTCACCTTGATATTATTCCTACAATTTTACCTCTGATTGGTGGAAAATTTATACATCATTCTTGGGGGAAAAATCTGATACATGATTATGATTCTGAAAAATTTGCAGTGATTTCTCCTTCAGGAATTAACCATCTAAGCGGAATAATTACAGCTACGCATTTTCTCATATATGATTTTCAATCAACGAATACACTTTACAAATTTCCGGATATAAAATTGTCTCTGAATATGGTGCCTGATTCTCAAAACAAAATTAAACAACTTGAATTAGAAGCCCTAATTGGTAGCTTTCTTAAACTAAGTGCTCATTCTTTAAACTCCTTTAAATCCGGCATCCCCCAACTTCCCTAAATAATGAAGAAATTGACCTCAAAAGAAAAAACAGTTTATGGAATTGGAGTTATAGCAATAATGCTAACTTTTGTGATTTTTAACTCTCCTATTGTTTCTCTTTTTTCCACTTTAGTCATTTTGATTTTACTTGAACAACGATACATCTTAGAAAAATTACTGCGTAAAAACGATCACCATTATAAACAGGTTGAGTCCCTAATTTCTCTATATTCTTTTTTAGAATTTAAACAACCCTTACCATCCATGCGGGGGATGTCAGCTTCACCTGACTTTTTGAAACTTATCGTTGAAAAAATTATAGATGCCAAACCAGAAACTATAGTAGAATTAGGAAGTGGTACTTCAACACTTATCGCAGCAAAAACCCTTGAAAAGTATTCATGTGGAAGAATTTACTCAGTTGAAAATGATACCCGTTTTTGTGAGCAATCCAGAAGTGTTATTTCTGAAGAATCCCTGTCCAAAATTGCCACCGTTCTGCATGCCGAATTAAAATCCAATACTATCAACGGGGTGAATTACCTGTGGTATAACCCTGAATTTATTACTGAAATTGAAGAAAAGATAGATTTACTTATTGTAGATGGCCCTCCCAGAATTTTAAACAAAAATGCCCGCTACCCTGCCCTTCCACAACTCAAGTCTCTGTTTACAAAAAATACCATCATAATAATGGATGATGCCAATCGTAAAGATGATGCTGCCACAGCTGCCATATGGGAAAAGGAATTAGGCAATTATCAATGCGAATACAAAGCTACAGAAAAGGGTACCTTTATTCTCTCTCCAAAGGAGATAAATGCTGCCGGATAAAAAAATCTGCGTCGTTGGAGCTGGCAACTGGGGCCGCAATCACATCCGTAC
>CAZKEL010000050.1:7375-18813 GCA_964551815.1 uncultured bacterium | reverse complement strand
ATATTTTTTACGGAGTACAGGTTTATGAGAAGCATGTGTTGGTTGCAAAGAAGTGAAAGACGAATCCAGTCAATGGTCACTTGTCAATCGTAACGGTTTATACATCGTAATGCAATGAAGATGTAAGTGTAGATTGATTAGTCATTGGCTTGCCCATCGTCCATCTACACTAAAGTTACGATGGGTAAATAGCTTTGGCATAGATGGGTCATTGGTCAATGGTTATTTGTCATTAGTGTAAAATCAATCCATGTAAAATCAATACATAGGTAACACACCCTTCGTCTTACCTCTTCTTCCTGCATTCAAACTCCCGATTGTTGAAATAAAAATCACTGATTGAGACTTCCCATTGCAATTAGGATTCGCAGCCATCTAAATTTTCCACCCCTTTCATCAGGCCTATGAAACTATTTGATACAAAAATTATTGCCATTTCTAACCAGAAGGGTGGTGTAGGCAAGACCACCTCCGCAGTGAATATTGCCGCCTACCTGGCCGTTACTGAAACGCCGACCCTGTTAATTGATATGGATCCCCAGGCAAATGCCACTTCAGGGGTAGGTATTGAAGTTGGTTCCTATAAAAAGTCTATTTACGATGTGATCATTGGAAAAGCAAAAATTTCAGATGTCATTCAAAAGACAGAATTGGAATTTTTAGATATTGCACCCTCCAGTGCACAGTTAGTAGGGGCTGAAATAGAACTGGTGAGTTTGTTTTCACGTGAACTTATGTTGAAAGAATCTTTAGAGGATGTTGCCGGGAAATACAAATACATCATAATTGACAGTCCGCCCTCATTGGGACTGCTCACCATCAATGTGCTCACCTCTGCCAATTCCATTGTAATTCCCATCCAATGTGAATATTATGCGTTGGAGGGACTGTCCCAGTTGCTCAATACCATCAGATTGGTGCAGAAACATTTAAATAAAGACTTAGAAATTGAAGGGATTCTCATTACCATGTATGATCATCGTCTGAATTTGTCACGGCAGGTGGTACAGGAATTGCAGGAATATTTTGGGGATAAAGTATATGAAACCTATATTAAACGTAATGTTCGTTTGGGGGAAGCACCCAGTCACGGGAAACCCATCCTGCTCTATGATGCCACCTCAACGGGCGCACAGAATTATATGAATCTGGTAACAGAATTCTTGAGTCGTAATGGCTGAAAAAAGATTGGGCAAGGGTTTGGAAGCCCTTATTACTTCTTATTCCACTGATGACAAGGGTGGCCAGTTGGATGGTGCCCTGCCTATTGATATAATCTCTCCCAACCGGAACCAACCCCGTCAGGAATTTGATAGTGAGAAGATGCAGGAACTCATTGCATCCATTCAGGAAAACGGCATCCTCCAACCTCTTACCGTAAGGGAATCCACTACAGGAAATTTTGAGCTTATTGCCGGTGAGCGGCGCTTAAGGGCAGCCAAAGAAGCAGGACTTGAAACAGTTCCTGTTTATATTCTTTCCGTAGATGCAGATGTGGAAATGATGGAATATGCCCTGGTAGAGAATGTACAGCGGGTGGATTTGAATCCTATTGAAGAGGCTGAGGGCTATGCTATTCTCAGTGGTAAATATGATCTGTCTCAGGAAGATATTGCTAAGAAAGTAGGGAAAAGCCGTCCTGCTATTGCCAATAAATTACGACTGTTAAAATTACCTCCTGAAATAAAGAAAGGGCTTAAGAACGGTGATATTTCCAATGGTCATGCCAAAGCTTTATTAGGGCTTAGAAAGTCACTTCAGATGATTACCCTCTTTCATAAAATTGTGAAAGAAGGATTAAATGTGCGCCAAACAGAAGGTCTTGTGCAGGCATTGGGAAATGCTGCAGGAAAGAAAAAAATAAAAAAGATTGCCCTGCCTGTTTCACCGGAAATAGAACAATTAGAAACCAGTTTAAGAGAACTGTTCGCCACAAGAGTAAAATTACACAAGCAGAGATCAGGTAAAGGGAAGATTCAAATTGACTTCTCCTCAGAAGAAGACCTTGAGCGCATTCTGGGAATCCTCAAATTAATTTAAAATTGTGCAAATAATATTTGCCACTGCCTTTTAAAAACCTCTAATTTTATAAGCTGTCACCGCATTGAAAAAGAAGTATTACACAGTATTTTTTGCATCTGAAAGAAACGATTACAGTCGTTCTTTCCAGCTTTCAAAACTTACTCTGCGGTTCTTAACGCTTTTTGGAATCATACTCATAGGGTTGGCAATTCTCGGTGGTCTTAGAATAATGAATCAGGAACCGTTGACCCGCCAATTACATGAAATGAAAGATCAGCGGGACCTGATGAGAAATGTCATCAATGATCTTAAATATGGCGGAATATTGGATTCGGCAAACTCTTATGCTAATTTTGTTGCCGCTTTTTATGTAACCAATAATCTGGACTTGCCTGACATCCCCCCTGTCAAGGGATATGTGACGAAGGGTATGAGTATTGAAGATAATCATTTAGGGGTTGATGTGGCAGCACAGCATCGGGATGAGATTAAAATTCCTGCGGATGGGAAAGTGGTTTTTTCCGGGGTGAATGAACATTTAGGAAACACCATCATTGTAGCACATCCCGGTGGTTTTTTAACCGTTTATGGACATAACGATACGAATATGGTGTCAGTGGGAGATGAGATTGCCAGAGGCAAAATCATTGCCAAAGTAGGAGATACAGGAAAAAGCCAGGGACCTCACCTGCATTTTGAAATTTGGAAAAATGATCAGGTGTTAGATCCTAGGGAAATTATTCCTGAATATAAAGAAAAAGATGTTTCAATCAGATAAACCGGAAAGTAAAACCAGCTCCATTTTAGGACCTGAGCTTGAAATTCACGGAGATGTAAAGGTCTCCGGAAGCTTGCTCATATATGGGAAAGTATTTGGAAATATCCAGTCCAATGGTGCGGTAAGAACAGCAAATGGTTCAGTGGTAAACGGTAATATATCTGCTAAAGATGCCACCATCGGCGGTAAGGTAGACGGTGACCTGGAAGTGGATAAAAAGGTGACGCTGGGGGATACATCTCTATTAAACGGAAACTTAAAAGCATCCATATTAACCATTGAGGAAGGCGCAAAGTTTGACGGCGTATGTAATATGGTAAAAAATACACAACCTGCTAAATCAGAATCCTGATTAGCTCATTTAAATTATAATTCTTATTTTTTTACATCTTGGTTGTAGATATCCAAAATGCCAAAAAAGTCACAGAACTGGTTAGCATACTCGGGGCTGGGAATTCAAATGGCAGTAACCATGCTCATTTGTCTGTGGCTGGGTGGCAAAGCAGAGGAGTATTTTGCTCTCCCTTCCCCCTGGGGACAATTGGCAGGTCTGTTTTTTGGAGTCTTTGCATCCATCTATAATTTGATTAGATCAGTTTCTAAGTGATTTCCTTCTTAAAAAAATTAACCCTGGTAACCCTCATCATATTAGCTGTGGGAATTTTCCCATTCCTAACTTGGGGAAGTGAGTACTGGTTTGAATTTCTTTGTGCATTTTCAATCAGTCTCCTCAATGCTGTGGTGGGGTATTATCTGGCTGTGTATGCCATTTCTAAAAAGAATGCGGATTTTTACAAAATTGTCTATGGGGGCATGTTGGTAAGAATGGCTTTTGTCTTAGGATTCACCATTTATATGATTACTGCAAATTTTGTGGAAATGATTCCATTCTTCCTATCCTTAATGGTTTTTTATGTTATCCATCAATGGACAGAAATCTCAGGCTGGCTGAAAGAACTACCAACACACAAAGTTCAGGTTAATTAATGCAATCCAATTTTAAATTAGTTTTATTCTCGGTATTTTTACTTATTACCCCTCTATTGGGTAAAATTAAGCATCAACCTTTAGAGGAGAATAATTCCCATCATACAACACTGCATGAGGGTCATGGAGAAGGGCATGGTGATCATGGTCATCATCCTGAAAATGTAACCGGTGAAGTCATCATGCATCATATTCAGGATAATGAAGTCTTTGAGGTTTTTAACCCTCTGGATCCGCTTCACCCCAAGATGGTGAGTTTGTCACTCACCTGGAAGGATATCAGCCCAAAGTTAGCAGGATATCTGGGTTGGATATTTAATGGAAAAGAAGTGGTTAACGATGAAGATCAGTTATTTTTCACTAAGCAGTCCATTATGATGCTGCTGGCAGCCCTGCTCATTGTCCTTTTCTTTACAGTTGGCTATAAAAAGAACCGCAAAGTACAAAGCGGATTTGGCAATTTAATGGAAGTGTTTGTGGTCTTTATCCGGGATGAAGTGGTTTATCCCAATATGGGTGAAACACAGGGCCGCCGATTTCTCCCCCTCATTTTAACTCTGTTCTTTTTTATTGTGACTTTAAACCTACTGGGACTGGTTCCCGGTAGTTCCACTGCCACGGCTTCCTGGAGTGTTACTGTTGGTTTAGCACTGATCACCTTTTTTACCTACATCCTTTTTGGGAATAAAGATTTCTGGAAACATATTTTTGCCACTCCGGGAGTACCCGTATGGCTGCTGCCTATCATGATTCCCGTTGAAATCATTGGGCTGCTCACCAAACCCTTTGCCCTTTCCGTTAGATTATTAGCAAATATGAATGCAGGTCATATCATCATATTGGCATTTCTGGGCATTATTATAAATGTAAAATCCTACTGGGTTGCATTGGGTTCTGTACCCATGGCATTGGCTATAAATATGCTGGAAATATTTGTAGCATTTTTACAGGGATATATTTTTTCATTACTGTCATCAATTTTTATCGGGATGGCAGTTGTAGAACACGAACATCACTAAATAACATAATAGGAGAAACATAAAATGGATTCAGTTTTTGCAGCTTATCTTAGTGCCGGTCTCGGTGCAGGTTTAGTTACAATCGGAGCTGGAATTGGAATTGGTAAAATTACTGCTGCTGCTGCAGAAGCAACAGGCCGTCAGCCTGAAGCCGCAGGTGATATCAGAACAACTGCCCTTATCATGTCAGCATTGATCGAAGGTGTGGCATTGTTTGCTGCCGCTACCTGCTTTTTGCTTCAAGGTAAGTAAACCAACTAAAAAGAGAGAAACATGTTAGAAGTTCATGGTGGATTACTGGCTTGGACGGTAATCACATTTTTAATCCTTTTGGTGGTCTTGAAAAAGATTGCCTGGGGGCCAATTATTTCCGCTCTTGAAACCAGAGAAAAGGAAATAAAAGATGCCCTGAATTCTGCAGAAAAGGCCAGGGAGGATGCAGAAAAAGCATCCCGTGACTATGAAGAGCTTGTGAAGAAAGCAAAGGGTGAAGCCCTGAAAATTGTAGCAGATGGAAAAGCTGCCGGTGAAAAGGTTAAAAGTGATATAGAAGCCGCTGCCAATGAAAAGGCAGATGCAATCGTTACAAAAGCAAAAGACCAGATTGAAGCTGAACGGAAAAAAGCTATTCAGGATATCCGTGCTTCCGTTGTGGAATTATCAATGGAGGCAGCGGCAAGAGTCATTGAGAAAAATCTGGATTCTGATGATAATCGTAAATTGATTGATCAGGCTATCGAAGGAGTCGGACAAGCATAATGGCAGCAAAACAGACAATGGTACGCAGATATGCAGCTGCCTTGTATAATGTTGCCGTTCAGCAGGGAGATGTGAGAGAAGTGGCTAAACGCCTTACCTATATTCGGGATGTGCTGAAGGCGATTCCCGTTTTTGGTCAACTGCTATTAACCCATCGAGTTTCTGCCGCAGATAAACTGTCCATACTTAACAAAGTGCTGGGGAAGTCTATATCAGAATTGGAAATAGACCTCATTGCACATTTATTGGAAGATGGACATTTCATGCTGTTCAATGCAGTGGTTAAACGCTTTGAATATCTGGTGGAAACAGACTCGAATATGGTTCAGGTTCAACTTACTACTGCTCAGAAAATCTCAGAGGCAGAAATTCAATCTTTCTCTGAGAAAATTGAGGCACAGTTGAATAAATCCGTATCCATGCACAAAGTGTTGGACCCCTCTTTAATTGGAGGGGTGAAGCTAAGAGTAGGGAACACCCTCATAGACAGTTCAATATCCGGAAGATTACAGAAGCTTCGGGATACTCTGGTACAAGTATAAGCAAATTATGGGAGATAAAATGGAGATAAAAACAGACGAAATCACCTCGTTATTGAAACAACAACTTAGTGAATACAAAGTTGATATTGATGTTTCTGAAGTTGGTGAAGTTATCATGGTGGGTGATGGAGTCGCCCGTGTCAGTGGACTTGAAAATGTGATGAGTTCAGAATTGGTTGAACTGCCAAATGGTGTTTATGGCATGGCGTTAAACCTTGAAGAAGATAATGTGGGACTGGTTCTTTTTGGTGACAGCCGCCTGGTTAGAGAAGGTGACCTTGCCAAGCGAACCGGGAAAGTGGTTGAGGTTCCTGTAGGGCCTGAAATGCTGGGCAGGGTGGTAAATCCCTTGGGCCAACCGATTGACGGAAAAGGACCTGTGAATGCGAAGGAATCTCTCCCCGTTGAGCGTAAGGCTTTAGGGGTGATGGCTCGTCAGCCTGTAAATGAACCTCTACAGACGGGAATAAAGGCAATTGACTCTATGATTCCCATAGGTCGTGGTCAACGGGAATTGATTATTGGTGACCGCCAGACGGGTAAAACTGCGATTGCTATTGATGCCATAATCAATCAGAAAGAATCCCATCAGGGAGATTCTCCGGTTTACTGTATTTATGTAGCCATTGGACAGAAAGCATCAACGGTTGCAGGAATTGTAGCGGAATTGGAAGCCAATGGTGCCATGGAATATACAACGGTGGTAGCCTCTAATGCTTCAGAAGCTGCACCTTTGCAGTTTATAGCACCCTATGCCGGATGTGCCTTGGGCGAATATTTCAGGGATAATGGTAAACATGCCCTGATTATTTATGATGATCTCTCCAAACAGGCAACCGCTTACAGACAGATGTCCTTAGTGTTACGCCGACCCCCCGGACGGGAAGCTTTCCCTGGTGATGTATTCTATCTTCACAGTCGTTTGCTGGAAAGAGCGTCTAAACTATCAGATAAATTAGGCGGTGGTTCTCTCACTGCGCTCCCCATTATTGAAACACAGGAAGGGGATGTGTCAGCTTATATTCCCACCAATGTAATCTCCATTACTGATGGTCAGATTTACCTTGAAAATAACCTGTTTAACTCCGGTGTGAGACCAGCAATTGATGTGGGACTTTCTGTCTCCCGTGTTGGGGGAGCAGCTCAAATCAAAGCAATGAAAAAAGTGGCAGGCACATTACGCCTCGACCTTGCCCAATACCGCGAATTAGAAGCCTTTGCAAAATTTGGTTCCGATCTGGATAAGGCTACATTAGCACAGCTTACCCGTGGTGAACGCATGGTGGAAATCCTCAAACAGAACCAGTATGTACCCATGTCTGTAGAAAATCAAGTAGCCATCATTTATGCTGGTGTTCAGGGAATGCTGGATGACATTGAAAATGACAAGGTTAATGTATTTGAAACGGGTCTATTCGACCATCTTAAAGCAAATCATGCAGATATATTAGAATCAATCAAAACAGCAGGTGAAATCACTGATGAAACAGGTGAGAAACTCAAAGCTGCTATTGAAGATTTTAAAAAGGGATTCACAGCATAAAAAATGGCAAATCTAAAGGATATACGAAACCGGATTAAATCGGTTAAATCCATCCAGCAGGTAACCAAAGCCATGAAGATGGTAGCTGCCGCTAAGATGCGTCGTGCCCAGGAAAATATGGAAAAGGCAAGGCCCTATTCAACACGGCTGGCAGAAATGCTGGATACTCTCATTCCTGAAATTGACAGAAATCTCATGCCTGAATTGAATGTCCGCCCAGTCAATAAAACGCTGTTTGTTGTCGTCACTGCAGATAGAGGAATGGCGGGAGCCTTCAATACGAATATTCTCAGGGAAGCACATCAAGAAATTGATTCTGTCGGCAGGGAAAATGCTGATATCATCTGCATTGGGAAAAAATCATACGGCTATTTTAAGAATCGCGAATATCCCATCTCTGCGGACTATATTGATTTTTGGAGTGATTTGAATTATGAGATGGCCATGAAAATTGGAGCTGATATCATTTCCAGATTTGTAAAAGGAGAAGTGGATAAGGTAAAGGTTATTTACAATCGTTTTGTAAATGTAGCCCGGCAGGAAATCAGAAATGAAACCTTTCTGCCTATGAGTTATGACCCTGAAAAGAAGGATATACCCTATCAGCCGGAGCGATTATTTGAGCCTTCCAGAGAAGAAGTAGTAAAGTCAATCATTCCCCGTTATTTGAATACTCAAGTTTGGCAATATTTGCTTGAATCGAATGCATCAGAACAGGCAGCCAGAATGTTGGCAATGGAAAATGCAACTTCAAATGCTCAGGATATGATTAAGGATTTAACATTACAATTTAACAAAGCGCGCCAGACAGCCATAACTACAGAAATGCTGGAAATTGTCAGTGGCGCAGAAGCACTGAATTAAGAGAGGATATATACATGTCTGAAATCGGAAAAGTAACACAGGTTATGGGAGCAGTAGTAGATGTAGCCTTTGAAGACGGCCATCTGCCTGAAATTATGAATGCTCTTCAAATTAACAGAAACGGTGAAGGGAATTTGGTTCTGGAAGTTGCTCAGCATCTGGGCGACAGCATTGTGAGAACCATTGCCATGGATACCACTGACGGTATCACCCGAGGACAAAAAGTTGCTGATACTGGAAATCCTATTTCTGTACCTGTTGGGAAAGAAACCCTGGGCAGACTATTTGATGTACTGGGAAATACCATTGATGAAAAGGGCGGTTGTGAGGCTAAAGATAAATTTCCCATTCATCGCGCAGCACCTCCTCATAAAGATTTATCTACTACCAAAGAAGTACTGGTAACGGGTATTAAAGTTGTTGACCTGATGGAACCCTATACCCGAGGCGGTAAAACCGGTTTGTTCGGTGGTGCCGGTGTAGGTAAAACCGTGTTAATTCAGGAGCTAATCAGAAATATCGCCACGGAACATGGCGGGTATTCTGTATTTGCCGGTGTGGGTGAAAGAACCCGTGAAGGAAACGATTTATACAATGAAATGACAGAATCCGGTGTAATTGATAAAACTACCATGGTTTTCGGTCAGATGAACGAACCACCGGGAGCACGGCTCAGAGTTGCTCTTTCCGGATTGGCAATGGCAGAATATTTCCGTGATGAAGAAGGCAGAGATGTACTTCTCTTTATTGATAATATTTTCCGTTTTACCCAGGCAGGGTCAGAAGTCTCTGCTCTACTTGGAAGAATGCCTTCAGCTGTGGGCTATCAACCAACGCTCTCAACAGAGATGGGAGACCTGCAGGAAAGAATTACTTCTACCAATAAAGGATCAATCACTTCTGTACAAGCCGTATATGTACCTGCAGATGATTTAACTGACCCGGCACCTGCTACTGCATTTGCCCACTTGGATGCCACTACAGTTTTAGAAAGAAAAATTGCAGAACTGGGAATTTACCCTGCTGTTGATCCTTTGCTTTCCACATCAAGGATTATGGATCCGCGAGTGGTTGGGGATCGTCATTATGGCGTTGCCAGAAATGTTCAGTCTGTGCTTCAGAAATATAAAGATTTGCAGGATATTATTGCAATTCTGGGTATGGATGAACTTTCAGATGAAGATAAACTTACTGTTTCCAGAGCCAGAAAAATGCAAAAGTTTATGTCGCAGCCTTTCTTCGTTGCAGAACAATTTACCGGTGTATCCGGAAGATATGTTTCCATGGAAGACACTGTATCCGGCTTTGAAGCTATTCTCAATGGTGAAGGAGATGAATACCCTGAAAATGCTTTTGCTTATGTTGGTTCCTTTGATGAAGTGGGTGAAAAGGCTAAATCTATGACTGAGGCATAATCTTGGCACAGACTTTTCAAGTTGAGATAATTACCCCCACCAGTCACTTCACTGAGACGGATGTAAGTTATGTTCGGGCGGAATCCGTTGACGGACAGTTCGGTGTCATGTCTCACCATACTCCTGCAACTATAGCTCTTGGAATAGGTGGAATCAAGCTGGTGAAAGAGGGTAAAGATACTTTTTACGCTACCACCGGAGGATTTGCAGATATTCAATCTGATTCGGTTCTCCTTCTGGTAGAAACTGCTGAAAAGGTATCTGCTATTGACCGGGATAGGGCTGAAGATGCACAGAAAAGAGCATTGGAACGCTTGCAAGATAATACCATGGATAAAGCCAGAGCAAAAGCTTCATTGGCCCGTTCTAAGAACCGGCTGAAAATACTCACCCACTAATTTTAATATTGTTTTTGATTTCTCCTTTATTCGGTTTTCCGAATTAGGAGATTTCCGTAAAAAATAAAAGATTTTCGGAACCTTTTTCAGACCAGTTTCGTATATAGGGGACTTTTACAATAAGGAGAACTATGAAAAATTCGATACTATATTTATCCGCAGTATTACTTGCTGCAGGATGTGCAAAAAAAGAAACCATCACCCCAGAGGTAGTGGAAGTAATTACTCCTGTTGCTGAAAAAATTGACAGTTCTCTTAATATTGATCCAACCCCTATTGTACCTACAATACCTGTGAAAGAATTGGAAACAAATTTACCAAATAACTTTGATGTAGATCCCCAAGTGGTAGAAGAGAAAGATTCTTTTGGCGAACAAGAAAACTTTGAGGATGATGCAGATCCGAATTCTATAGAACCCGACTTTGTTTCAGAACCTCAGACTTCCCTGAGAAAAGACCTGGATTTTGACCAACTCCTTCCTGATTCAATATGGACGGAATATATGACCAAACGGGGTGATTATCTTTCTCTTATAGCCTATAAGGAATATCAAAATGCCAATGAATGGCGCAGGATATACGAATGGAATAAAAAACATTGGGAAGAAAGAGGCATTGGTCCTGATAAAGATAATCCCAATTTTATTTATCCCTACCGGGGGTTAGACTTGAAGAAACCAGCCGATGATGCTATTGAATGGGTTTATGACCATTATATCCATGTGGTGGATGATGGTGAAACTCTGTGGTCTATTGCCAAAGAGGAATATGGGGATGAACTGGCCTGGGTTGTATTATTTTGGGATAATGATAAAATTTTAGAAAACCATGAGGGAAAACTCTTTCCCGGCATGGAACTAAAAATCCGCTCGGAGCTTTGGCCTGAGTTGGATTAACCTCCTCCTCCAAGAAGAGAAAAAGGGCAGGAATTCCTGCCCTTTTTTTATATTACTAAAATATTCCGATAGTTAATTAGGAGGAGAAATTAAAAAGGGAGAAAAATAAATAGTCACCCTTTACTTTTTATCAATTGTTTCTGATAACGACTTTGTACCAGATCAGTTAAAATCAGGGTAGCTATGATAAAATAAAAAGTACTCTTACTCATGGG
>CAZKEL010000050.1:0-7275 GCA_964551815.1 uncultured bacterium | reverse complement strand
TAGCTATGATAAAATAAAAAGTACTCTTACTCATGGGGGTTACTTCCAGCACATAAATGGAAAGGTGAGCTAAATGGTCTCCTTCTCAAAGAAGCATGATTCCAAATTAAATTCATGAGTAGAAACAGAAGGATAATACGGAAGAAAATGGCGATTCCAATTCCCTGATTACCCCTTTTAAATAGGTTAGTTTCTAAAAATAATATTTTCTTTCTGAATCCATTTGCTGCAGGCATAAATTCCCACGAAAGCATAGAGAAAGGAAGAAATATACACCAGACTGAATGGTAGAAAGTCTCCTGTACCTGCAATGGCTTCCTTGCAGGCAAGAGATACATTGATAATCGGAATTATGGCAGTGGTAATATTTAAATGAATACCGGGTATCAGACTGCCAATTAACACCGGGAATATAACGGCAATATTTAAGGGTGTAATGATACTTTGGGCTTCTTTGAATGATTTGGCATAAATTGATAAAATTAGCAACAAGGCAGCAAACAATAAAGTTATAGGTATCATTAGAGACATTATCAATATTACTGTTGACGGCTGTAAAATATCAGATACAATGGCATGCAGTTCGGGTGGGATTTCATCTACAAACTGCAGGCTCACAAAAATCCCCAACAATGATACTACTGAAGATAATAATCCTGAAAGAGTAATAACCCCAAATTTTCCATACAATATTTCCATACGGGATGCAGGAGCAACCAGTAAAGTTTCCAGAGTGCCTCGTTCTTTTTCACCAGCACCTAAATCAATGGCAGGATACATTGCACCCATAAAACAAAATAGAATAAAAATGTAGGGAAGCATTCCCCCAATAGTTTTCCCCAGCCTTTCCCGGGCAGTTGCCAGGTCAGTTTCTACAATGCTAACAGGGTCAGAGAATTCTTCAGTTAATTTCAATGCAGTCAGACGCTCCAACCGAATATTTTGGGCATACGCTTCTATCTTTCCACTGATTCTCTTTTTAATAATCTTTACCATCTCATCTTCTGTTTTAAAATGAAGATGAATAACCCCGCTCTTATTAGAGGTAATATTTGAATTAAAGCCTGTTTCTGCGCCAAGGGCAATGTCTAAACTGTCCAATTTAATGAGGGAATCTGCTTCTTCAAAAGAGGTGGCTTTAAGTATTTCAATACTGGTATCAGCCAGAAAAACTCTGGTTAGTTCTGCAGGAAAAGATTTCCCTACGATGGCTACTTTTAGCTGTTTTTCCTGTTCCTTTTCCATAATTTTCAGCTGAATACTGGTGACACCGCCAATCAACAGGGGAAAAACAAGCATAGGAAAAACCAGCATGAAGAACATGGCTTTTCTGTCTCGAACTGTATCTATTAATTCCTTTTTAAATATTGTGACAATGCGATTCATGCAGTTTCTTCCGTTAAGCGGATGAACTCTTCTTCCAGAGTTTCTTCTTTCATATTAGCCTCAAATTCTGCATAGGTGCCATTGTAAAAAAGTTTACCGTTATGTATAATGGCAATATCATCACAAAGCAGCTTTAGTTCTCCGAAGCGATGGGTGGAGAAAATTATCGTCTTTCCTTCATCTTTACAGCGTTTGATCAGTTCCACAATATTTTTTGAAGTGAGTACATCCAGACCTGAGGTTGGTTCATCAAAAATAACTACATCGGGATTATGAATGACAGTCCGGGCAATATTCACTTTCTGTTTCATACCGGTACTGAGTTTACTGATGCGTCGGTCTGCAAAGGCATGCATGTCAAGGAGGGAAAACAATTCATCTTTCCTTTCGGTATATTCTTTTTTTTCCATTCCGTAGAGGTCGGCATAATACTTCACCATTTCTTCCGCAGTGAGACGGTCATATAAACCTGTATTGCAGCTGAGAAACCCTAATTTCTGCCGGGTTTCTAAGGGAGATTTCTCAACATCATAGCCTGCCAGTTGAATGGTTCCCGTGGAAGGTTTCAGCATGGTGGCAATCATTCTGAGGGTGGTGGTTTTGCCAGCACCATTAGGTCCAATAAGTCCAAAAATTTTTCCAGGTTGGCATTCAAAACTGACCTGATCAACGGCGGTGACAGATTCGGCAGGACTCAGAGGATTTGTAAATTTTCTCCCGCTGCTGAATTGTTTAGTTACATTACTTAATTTAATCATGAAAAATCTCGATTGCCTTTGGCAGCATTTTTACGGTTATAGGTGTTGACCCCAGCATCTCTCCATCAATATTCAATATCTCATCTTTCTGGGGAATGAGTGAAAATTCAGAACTCTGGTAGTATTCAACTTCCGGTTCTTCAATATGCGTTCCTTTAAAAAGTTTAGGCAGAATTTGGAATAGACGGCTTCTGCTCACTCCTGCCCGCACCACAATAATATCCATGATGCCGTCATCTAATTTTGCTTTCGGTGCCATTTGCATTCCCTTGCCCACGTGAATAGAATTACAGGCAATGATAAAGGTAAATTCATCCTCAATTTTTTTATCATCAAGAATCAAAGCTGCCGACCGGATTCTTTGTCTGAATACTTCAATTACTGATATTATTGTATAGCGGTTGGTTCCCAGCCAGCGGTGGCGTTCTGCATTTCTCCCCACATCTGTTACCATACCCCAACCAATCACATTGATGGCATATTTGGTAACATGATTCACCTGTACCTGAGCGGCATCAACTGCCAGAGTTTTCCCTCTGATAATTGCCTTTGCTGCCTTTATGGGATCAGTAAGTTCCAAATCATGCATATAGGAATTTCCAGAACCTCCCGGGATGATACCAATGGGAATCCGTTGCTGATCCGGACGGGAGAGCATCCCGTTTACTACCTCATGCAGGGTGCCGTCTCCTCCAATTGCAAGAAATCCATCAAAGAGGGAAAAGTCTAATTGATGGGCAAGATCCTGAGCATGGCCCGCATAGGTGGTTTCAATAACGAAAAGCTCAACATTTTCAGCTTCAAAGAGGGGTTTTACCCGGTTTAATAACCGAGGACCCAGTTTCTTTCCCCCATGGGGATTTACAGTAATTACATATTTCAAGGTGAATGGATTAATTCAAGAATCGGATGGTGATGGGATAGCGGTATAGTTCTCCGTCATTTGATCTGATTCCACCGACAATAATAAAAATAAACTCAAAAATAGCAAGTCCTATAAGAATAGGGATGCCGATGAGAAAAATACATAACACGCCAGCAATGATAAAATACAGCACCATACTGATTTGGAAGTTTAATACTTCTTTACCCTGATCTCGAACAAAAGGCCTTTCTTCTCTTTTGCTCAACCAAATGATGAGGGGTGCTATGATATTGCCAAAGGGGATGATGCACCCCAAAAAAGCACTGAAGTGGCAAAGCATAGCCCAATTTCGTTCATCCTTGGTGGGTGAGAGGGTATTGATTGATGATTCGGCTTCCTGCAAATTTGGCTCCTGATTGATAAATATAATTTAGTATTCGGAAGTGGTAACTTCCTTCAATTTCATTACAAGGTTCCCCACATTGGTTTTCAGTTCAATTTTAACGGGAAGTTTGTGCGTGTCATCTGACAACCAGACCCGCATCTCACCGTTATTTTTCAAAAGGGGAGTCCCGTCTGCTGACACCGGCTCAATGCGTAAACATTTAAAATATCCCGCCGGGACTTGAACGGCTTCCTTACCGGTGATATTAACTTCTACTTTTTTCACCTTCTTTCTTCCATAGGATAGAAAAGTATAACTCTCTCCGGGGGTCAGGAGGAGGGTGCGCAAATAATAAATGAAAGCAGTCGGTTCAAATACTTTGCCGGGAATAACTCTTCTGCTCTTTCCTGAGACTGCCAGACTATCTCCCAAAATGAGGGCTTCATGGTTTCTTTGATAGCTTCCTTCCCTTATTCTCTGTTGAATTCTAAGTAATGAAAATGATTCAGGATGCACCCAAGAGTGAATTTCATCTCTCACTTTATACACGGCATCAATAAATGAATTGGTATAAACTTTTGTGGTCTGCCGATAAACCAATTCCCCGTTTAGCGAATCAGATTTTAAAGAAAGTTCAGCATAGCCTGCAGGCAAAAAACGGAAACCAGCAGTATATTTCAAAACCTCCCCGTCGAAAGGGGCTGCTTTAAGACTGACTATAAAAAGGAGGCAATAATATAGATGCAATTTAACCATTAAACAGAGCGTCCCGTATTTTTTCTGCTGCCCCTTCCTTCCCGTTGACAAATGATTCCATATCTTTTTTCAGAGAGGAAAATTTTTCACCTTGGTCTAATAGGGCAAGGTATCGGGAAAAATCATCAGCAGATTCAATACAGAACGAAAGGTGAGCCTCCTGTAGTTCTACTGCAAAATCAACAATGTGATAATTAGGACCGTGGCTAATAATATTATAATAAACAGCAGGCTCAATAACTGAATGAACCCCTGCCCCAAAACCGGCTCCAATGTAGGCCAAGTCAGAATAGGCATATAGTTCCGGCAGAATTCCCACCGTGTCTATGATGACAGAGTTGCAATCAGCATTAAGGTTTCCCTTGGTGTAAAATTTCGGAGTAAAATGGTTTTTTTTCATCAGAGTATATATTTGTGAAACTGTTGAATGATCCGTCTCATGGGGAACGATAATCAACTTTTGGTTTTTTGCCTTGAGAGTGTCATCCCCGGCGGGATACGCTTGTTTTAATCCTTCCATAATAATGGGGTAATCAGAGGAGATGATACTGCCCAAAATGAGGGTTTGGGAGGTTTTAAAACTTTCCGGAAGCTGTCTGCCGGTATTGCCCCTTTTCCTGTCAATTACCCTGTCTAACCTGCTGTCTCCGGTAACTGTAACTTTGTCCTCATTGGTGATTTTACTTAAGTTGTTTTTTAAGCGGGTGGAACTGGTAGTAATCATGTGAAAGTGTTTTAAAAGAAAGGAAAAGAAATAGCCCTGCATCCCTTCAGAATAGTGGCTTTTTCGGTAAAAGTTTGCATTCACCAATACAGTTTGGAGGTTCATTTTATTGGCAGTGATGATATGGTGGGGCCAGAGATCATTGCGGGTGATAATATAGTATGCAAAGTCCATTTTAGAGAAAAAGGAACGAGCAGCCCAGGGGAAATCTAATGGATGGTAACAGGCTGTATCTGAATACTCATTTTTTAGAGCTTCCTCATAAAGTGTAGGGGAGGAAAAGGTGAGCAATAAAAAAAAATTATCTCTGTCAATGAGCCGTAAAAAAGGAAGTATCTGCTCATATTCACCCTTGGAAGCAGCATGTACCAAAACGACTTTTTTGTTTACCAAAACATATTTAGCCAAAGCCTGTTTTATACTTCGTTTTTGGTGAAATAAATGATGTCTGGCTTTCGGGTGAAACAAGGCAATGAGAGGAAGGAGTCCCCAAAGAACAGGGGAGAGGAGCAGGTAGAAAAAATATATCAGCATCTCCTATTTTGAATTCAAAATGAAGTCGGTAAACTCTCTGAATGCACCCATGCCTCCGGGACGGGTAGTTACAAAATCAGGAGTGAATTTATCCAGGATTGGACTATTAGCCGCCATAGCTGAAAGCCCCACTTCAGCAAGGACTTCCAAATCATTTACATCATCACCGATAAAGGCAATCTCCTCCATGGACACCTGATATTTTTTTGCAAGGTAGCGAATCCGTTTTAATTTTTCATGTTCATCAACATAGACTTCATCAATGCGCAGCTTGGCTGCCCTGGCTTTTACGATATCTGAGTTTTCTCCCGTTAAAATGGCTACCGGAATCCCGGCTTTTCTCAACATTGCTGTAGCCATGCCATCATAGGTAGAAAAGGATTTCATCCATTCCCCTTCAGGTGTGAAATACATACGCGCATCCGTCCAGACTCCATCAATATCCGTGCCGATAAACTTAATTTTTTTAGCTTTGGCAATTAACTCGTCCACTGAATATCCTCTTCCTTTATAACTTCATCTTCTAATATATCTCTCAGGGCAGTTTTTCCTATAACCTGTTCTAATTTAGCAGGGGATATACCCGTCCCCGGCCCTTTAGTGGTGAGCATATCAGAGGTGATTGGTACTCCTGATTTAATGGGTTTTGAAGAAACAATGGATTTGGAAAGTTTTCTGAAAACAGGCCGTTCAGATTCCTGCACTTGTTTTTCTCCACTGCCCATGGCTTTTTCAACGGCACGAATATCCCGTACTAATTTTGCAAATCCCTGGGGTTCTAAAGAGGCAGCATGATCACCGCCCTTCATAGTTCGGTCTAAGGTAAAATGTCGTTCAATAAGATGAGCGCCAAGTGCCACAGCTGCAGAGGGGATGGCAATTCCCAATTCATGACCAGAATACCCAATAACTGCTTCAGGGAATTCCTTTTTAAAGGTATGCAGCACATTCAAATGCAATTCAGAAAATTCGGTGGGATAGGTGGATGTACACTGTAGAATGGCAATTTGATTATTCCATTTTTTAACTGTTGTATAGGCAGCTTTTACCATTTCCAAATCAGCCATACCAGTTGACAAGATGATGGGTTTACCCAGTTTAGCAGTATGTTCTAAAAGAGGGAGATTGGTAAGGTCGGCAGAGGCCATTTTGAAAAAAGCCATTCCCAATTCATGTAGAAAATCAATGGAGTCTTCATCCCACCCGGAGGCACTGAAAATGATTTCAATCTCAGCACAAAACCGGAAGAGATTACGGTAGTCTTCTTCAGAAAGTTCTAATATTTTTTTATGTTCACCGTAGGTTTTACCAAAGCTGTTACGGTTATCATAAGGCATTTCCATCCCTTCCTTTGTGAGAATGCGGGTGAGATTGCGTTTTTGAAATTTAACAGCATCTGCACCACATTCCTTTGCTTTGGTAATAAGTTCTTTAGCAATTTCAACATCACCTTGATGGTTAATACCAATCTCAGCGATGATAAAGGTTTGATGAGTATCACCTACATGTTTATTTGCTAATTGTAATTGGGGCATGTTTATGTTCCTGAATTCGTCCTATCTTAGTTTGTATTATTGGTCATTTGTCATTGGTCACTTGTCAATCGTAACATAGTGTAGATTGATTGGTCATTTGTCATTGGTCATTTGTCATTGGTCATTTGTCATTGGTCACTGGTCATTTGTCAATTGAAGCGACTGGTACATCGTATAGTAATGAAAACGAACAACCCTCACCACTTAACCCTTTTTCAAAATGGCGCCCGTTTCAACGGCTAAAATTCTGGGGAGGTGCACAGCAATTTGCCGCCAACTGTTTCCTTCATTATCACTCATCCATAAGGAGCCGGAAGTGGTGCCAAAATATA
>CAZKEL010000049.1:11293-19086 GCA_964551815.1 uncultured bacterium | reverse complement strand
ATGGAATACAGCTTATCACAGGCCTATCCTAATCCATTTAATCCGGTAACCAGCATGACACTTACCATGCCGGTATCAGGGGAAATGAGTGTAGAGGTATATAATCTGATTGGTCAGTCTGTTGCTACTCTGGCAGCAGGTTATTTGGATGCCGGCAGCTATACCCTGACTTGGGATGCTAACGATGTATCCAGTGGGATGTACTTTGTAAAGGCTCAGGCTGAAGGCTTCACCCATACACAGAAGCTGATGCTGGTGAAGTAAACTTCTATAAAATTCTATAAAGAAAGCCTCCACTATTTTGTGAATGTAAAAGGTAGTGGAGGTTTTTTTATTTAACCCTTAAACTACCTTTAAAATGTATGGGGTTCAAGTGTAGCAAATGCATCCTGATTGCGGGATTAAGTACCCTTTAAAAAATATTACACAAAAATTAGATTTATATTTGCATCTTCTTAAAAAGGTGTAGTATGTTTAGGGCACTTCAGAAGGAGGAAATGGAGGAAAATCCCCAAGAAAAAGAATGTAAGGACTTTTTCATTTCCGTGATTCAGGTCACATCTCGGCATTATTATTTTGTCGAAATTCCCAAGACAAAAATTGAAAAAATTGGAAAAATACCAAAATATCAATGGACTTATTAACTTAACAATAGGAGGAGTAATGAAATCCAATATAACAAAAATGATAACAATGTGTATGTGTATGGTAGTAGTTGGCTTTGCAAGTGAAGGCAAACAGCACTTGAATGAGCAGCAACTACAAAATCCTGAAAGTATTATAATGCTAGATTTAGATAAAGATGCTGCTTATCAGGCAGAAAAAAAGGCAGCGACAATTAAGGAAGCTGCATTTCTAGAAAATGGCATGCAAGCAAAACGTGATGAATTAAAAGCAAATCCTACTCCTACTGGAAATGATACTAATTATAGGGATTGTGTAAATGATGATTCAGGTGCGGATGCCTATGGTGATACCTGCTCAAGCTGGTATGATGCTTATGAATCTCCAGGATCCTATGGTTGCAGTGGCGGTTATGATGATGATGATTTTAATGCAGCTGAAATGTGTTGTGCATGTGGTGGTGGATCAGAGAGTGGTGGTTGTGCCGATGGTGAATTTACATGTGATGATGGTGCTTGCATACCAGGTAGCTGGGAATGTGATGTTTACTGGTGTGATTGTGCTGGCTGTGAAGATGAAGCTGATTGTGGCGCCCCTTCTTGTGAAGATCAAGGATTATGGGATTGTGGCGATGGACAATGTATCAATCCAGGATATGTTTGTGATGGATCAAGTGAATTTTGTAACGCTGGATGGGGTCCTGACTGTGCTAATGGTGCAGATGAAGGCCTAGATGCTTGTGGCTATACAGATGACTGTGCTGCAGGTTGTGATGATACTCAATTTGATTGTGGTGATGGCCAATGTATTTATGATACTTGGGAATGTGATGGATGGTCAGACTGTTCCAATGGAGCAGATGAAGCTGATTGTGCTCCTGCATCTTGTGAAGATCAAGGATTATGGGATTGTGGTGATGGCCAGTGTATTTATACTTCTTGGGAATGTGATGGATGGTCAGACTGTTCCAATGGAGCAGATGAAGCTGATTGTGCTCCTGCATCTTGTGAAGATCAAGGATTATGGGATTGTGGTGATGGCCAATGTATTCCAGGTGGCTATGTATGTGATGGATCAAGTGAATTTTGTAACGCTGGATGGGGTCCTGACTGTGCTAATGGTGCAGATGAAGGCCTAGAATCTTGTGGTTATGCAGATGAATGCGCTCCTGGAGTATGTGAGGGTTGTACATATGATTGGACTGCTTATGGCGCAGAATGTTGTGATGCAGCTGCCGATGCGTATGGTTTAAGCTGTGCGGCACTGGAAGGCAACTATGGTTGGGATTGCGATGGTTGTTCCTGTCCGCTTGATGAAGATGGCTGGGATGATTTGACATGTGCAGAGCAAGGCGGTATGGAAGACTGTGTAGGTACATGCGTTGCAACCTCATACCTGTCTTGGCAGGGTGATGGTTATTGTGATGATGGTGCTTATGGCATAGTATTTACATGCTGTGAATATAACTTTGATAACGGTGATTGTGGCCATGCCATGGGTTGTGATGGTGTAGCTGCCGATTGCGGTGGTGCTTCTAACGACGAATGTGGTGAGTGTGGCGGAGATGGATCATCCTGCGCTGATTGTGCCGGTATTCCAAATGGTGGTAATGTATTGGATTGTGCCGGTGTCTGCGTTGATGGTGATGTAGCAGCCTCTTATTATGGTGATGGTTACTGTGATGATGGTACTTGGGGTGTAGATCTTACCTGTCAGGAATGTGACGGTGGTGACTGCCTCCAGACATCTGACCCGGATGCACCCTGTTACTCCTGTGACTTTACCGATTGTGCCGGTCAATGTGCTGTTGGTTATGAAAGCTGGGTTGGTGATGGATACTGTGATGACGGTGCCTATGGTTTATATTTTGATTGTGACGAGTTTGCCTGTGATAATGGCGACTGTTTAGATGAATGCGGCGTTTGCAGCGGTGACGGAATTGCTGATGGTGCCTGTGATTGTGACGGCAATGTATTAGATGATTGCGGTGAATGTGGTGGTGATAATTCATCTTGTGCTGATTGTGCCGGTGTACCTTACGGTGATGCTGTAGATGATTGTGCAGATGAAGATTGTATCGGTGGTGGCTGGATTGCTGACGGCTGGTGTGATGGTACTGATCAAGCTTATGGTGCTGATCTCACTTGTTATGATTGTGACGGTGGCGACTGTATGGGTATTTGTGGTTGTGAAGATGATACTTCCTGCCTGGATTGCTGTGGTGTTGCCAATGGTGATAACTCATCTTGTGGCGGTTCTGGTGATGTAAATGGTGGTGGTACAGATGTGACTGACATTGTACAAATCGTAGATGCAATTCTTGAAGTAAGTTCATTGGATGAATGCTCAGCTAATGAAGCTGATGCTACTGGTGACGGCTCTGTGAATGTGCTTGATGTAATTGCCATTGTAGATATTATTCTATCCGGTCAAGTTGGTGGCTGCTTAGATCCAGAAGCTGATAACTATAACGCAGATGCTGACTTTGATGATGGCTCTTGTACGTATAGCTGTCCTGATGGAACTACTGATGACTGCTCCGGAGACGGCGATTGCTGTCCTGAATCCTGGATTGGTGACGGCTACTGTGATGATGCAAATCAACAGTATGGCTGTGACTTATCTTGTCATGACGCTGAAACTCCAGACTGCGAAGAAGATCCTGGCAGTGAAGCCTGTACAGATTGTCTATATGATTTTACACCTTACGGTTCAGAATGCTGTGATACAGCCTGGGATGAATATGGAATTAACTGTGCAACCCTGGAAGGAAACTATAACTGGGATTGTTCCGGTTGTGCCTGCCCGGGTGATGACGATGAAGCATCTTGTGAAGACTTAGGTCAATTAGATGACTGCTCTGGTGATGGTGACTGTTGTTCTGCCAACTGGGTAGGTGATGGTTACTGTGACGGAGTGGATCAAGCTTATGGTTGCGACTTGTCATGTTTTGATAATGATGGTGGTGATTGTGAAGAAGATCCTCCAGCAGGTTGTAGTGATGATGAATTTGATTGCTTAGGTGACGGATCTGAGTGTATCCCCAGTGGTTATGTATGTGACGGATCATCTGAATTCTGTAATGCTACTTGGGGTCCAGATTGCTCAAACGGTGCCGACGAAGGCTTAGAATCTTGTGGTTATGCTGATGAATGTGATGCAGGATGTACCGATTGTGCAGGAAATGACTGTACTGACTACGAATCTTGGGCAACTGACAGTTATTGTGATGATGGTACCTATGGTATTGACTTCCATTGTCCAGAATGGAACTGTGATGGTGGTGGCTGTGGCACTGAAGACTTAGGTGATGGAACCTGTGGTGAAGCCGCACCTCCTTCATGTGCAGACCAAGGTCTGTGGGATTGTGGCGATGGCCAATGTATCAATCCAAATTATGTTTGTGATGGATCATCTGAATTCTGCAACGCATCTTGGGGACCTGACTGTGCCAATGGTGCCGATGAAGGTTTAGAGTCCTGCGGCTATACAGATGATTGTGCAGCAGGTTGTGCCGATGATGAATTCACATGTGATGATGGTACCTGTATTCCTGGTTCCTGGGAATGTGATGTCTATTATTGTGACTGTGCTGGTTGTGAAGACGAAGCCAACTGTGGTGGTGGTGAATGTGTAAATGATGACAGTACTGCAGATTCTTATGGTGATACATGCTCAAGTTGGTACGATTCTTATGAATATCCAGGATCTAGTGGTTGTAGTGGTGCTTATGATGATGATGATTTTTCTGCTGCAGAACAGTGTTGTGCTTGTCAGAGCAGCCGTGCTGAATCATCTGATTTAATCAGCATGAAAGAAAAATCAATCACTAAAGGTGATGTTGCCGGGTATCATAAACGGACTTTTGCTAAAAAAGTAGAACTTCATTCAAATGATGAGGTTGTTACCAGAGCAAAAGAAACCGTCATTAAATCTGATGTTACCCCATCTGTTAAAGGAACTGCAAACTCTGATAGATTTATGACTAAATCTATACTGAAAGATGCTTCAAAACATCCTTCACAGATTTTGAGAAATGATGCTCCTTTAAGCAGAAAAGCAACAGGATTTGAATCTAAGCTTGAAAAAGCTAATGAAGCGAAACTCATCCAGACTGCTGAAGGCTTAACGTATGAAGCCAACGGATTTGTCGGATTTGAACTCACTTTATTGCATGGTTCAGATTTTGAAATTAATCTGCCGAATGCCGGATACATTGCTAAATCCAATACTGTTGGAAATACAACAAAAGTTATTGTGATCAATAATGAAACCAATGAACTGTTCACTGCTAATGGTGACTATGAAATTACTAATATAGTTGCCGGTACAGTGAGTGGTGCTGAAATTTCAAATGTTGATCTCGTTGTTACTCCAAAAGTATTTGGAATCAGTGATGCTTATCCAAATCCATTCAATCCTACAACTTCTGTAGAATTGGCTCTGCCTGCTGATGGGATGGTATCTGTAAAGGTATTTAACCTCATGGGTCAGGTTGTAGCAACTCTGCATGAAGGACAACTGGGCGCGAATACTTATTCGTTTACCTGGGATGGTGTGGATGCAGCATCTGGTATGTACATCCTGCAAGCTGAAGCTGCAGGTAATGTAGATGTTCAGAAAATCATGTTAATGAAATAATCTGATTTTCATAAAACTAAAAAAAGCCTCGAATTTTTTCGAGGCTTTTTTTTTACATTATTACGAAGGGCATACCAATTGGAGGACTGTAAATTAATCGTGTGAAATTCCTGAAAAATTCACTGAAAACCGCATACTATACAAACCCCCTTACCTTAGCAGTATTCAGGATTGTTCTTGGTCTGTTGGGAATGTGGGATGTGTGCAGAAGAGTTCCCATTATTGATGTTTTTTATTCCACTAATGGTATGAATCTGCGAAGAGAAGTAACCAGTAGTTTTTCCATTAAATATTTCACTCTCCTGGATACTTTTCAAACTTCAGTTGAAGTTCATTTATTCTTTTTGGCGACCTTCATCTGCTTCTTTATGCTCATGATTGGCTATAAAACGAAGCTCTTTCATCTGCTTAGTGCAATCGGACTTATCAGTATTCATAATGCGGCCGTCATTTTAGAAAATGGTGGGGATATGGTCTTTAATAATTATCTGATTTGGACCCTTTTCCTACCCCTTGGTAGTGCATTGAGTGTTGATGCTCTTATAAATAGTCTGAACCATTTTCCCGAAGATAATACGCGGGACTTAAACCAGCCCTTGCCTGAAAGAAAACACAATGTGTTTCATATTGCCTATATTGCTTGTTTGGTGCAGCTGGCTATGATTTACTACTATAATTATATTAATAAAACCGGGGACATGTGGTCGGACGGTTCTGCAGTGTATTATATGTATCAACTGGATACATTTCTTACCGGTTTTGGTAATTGGCTGCAACCCTTTATTTCCACTGGAGTTTCTACCGTATTAACGAAAGCTGCCCTTATCATTGAACATCTTGCCCCAATTTTCATATTGAGCCCAATCTTTCAACCCTGGCTAAGGAGAATGGTTATTATTGCTTTTACAGGGTTCCATTTAATAATCGGGTTTTCCGTTGGTATAGGGCTCTTCAGTTGGATTATGGTGGCAGTATTATTATTGCTATTAAGTAGAGAAGATTTAAACTATCTTAAAAGGTTAGCCAGGAAAAAAAGTCAATTAAATTATTTGGTGTTTTATGATAGAGACTGTGGATTCTGCCACCTGACGGCACGAATCTTAAAACGGTTTGATATATTTAGAAAATTAACTTGGGCAGATCGATTATATGAGAACGAGAAACCAGAAAATCTTCTCAAATTATTAGATTCTACCATAGTGGTTTGGGATAAAGATAATAATGAAATTTTTACCAGACACCATGGTTTTGCAAAAATTCTCCATTCTCTTCCCTTGGGATATCTTTTCTCCTGGATATTAATCATCCCCGGATTGGAAAAAGTTTTTGGACTTGGATATGACCTTATTTCTCAAAACCGAACAAAGATTAGTACATCCATGGGCCTGCCTGCCTGCGGTCTTCCCCAAAACCAGGGAAAATTTTCTTCGGCTAACACTGTACCTCAAACAACTGTACTGCAATTTTTCCGGAGGGGGAAGTTGATTGTATCAAATTTTGCAGTATTGGGACTGCTCATTGGAACCGTTGATTATTCCCTGCAGATAAACGAGGGAGTAAATCCCAAAGATGGATTGAAAAAAAACAAAATTGAGAGGGCTGATAATAAGAGTTCTCTAAAAACTAAGCGATTGTTTATGAAAAGGATACTATTGTATCCCAGAATGTACCAGAATTGGAATATGTTTGCACCCTCCGTTATTCGGAATGAAAAATGGATATCAACTCAGGTAATCTTTTATAATGGTGAGTACCTAATTCTTTTTTCTACGGATAAAAATATAGAGAGCAAATTTCACCGTAATTTCTTTCAGCCCTATCAAAATCAGTTTTGGAGGAAATTTTTCAGCAGAATCAATAAACCCAACTACAAAAAATACATTCCCGGATTTAGAGAATGGCTGATAAAAACAGACTACTTTCCTGAATATGGCCATCGCAGGGTAAAGGAAGTAAACTTATGGCAATTGAGCGAGCAGACAGCATCCAAAGGTGCTAATTGGACTCCCAAAGTAAGAAAAGTAGAGATTATTGAAGGATTTAAATCAGAGACACCAAAAAGGTCTGGAAACAGAAAAAAACAGGGGGGACCTCAAAGAAAATGGTAGCTCTGCCTACACCCCTTCAGGGGTTATTTCACCCTCTTTAATGCGCAACATATAGTCAAAGGCAGCATCATAATCATTTTCAATAATTCCCTCTAAAATTGCCTCCTCAATGGCAGTTTTTATCCTGCCAACCTCCCTGCCGGGATTCAGATTGAATTCCTTCATGATTTCTTCACCCCGGACAGGAGATTGAAATGCTTTCATTTCATCACGCAGTTTTACATCCTGCATGAGTTCTTCCACTTTCTCGAAATTGCCTATGTATTTTGCAACTTTCCTGGGATTTTTAGTCGTTATATCAGCTCTGCAGAGAATCATCAAATCATCAATATACGCACCAGCTTCCACCATGACCCGACGGACAGCGCTGTCAGTAATTTCCTTTTTTGCAAGGGCAATCGGCCTTAAATGGAGTTTGGT
>CAZKEL010000049.1:1234-11193 GCA_964551815.1 uncultured bacterium | reverse complement strand
TGAAGATCTCGAATCCCCCCAAACGGATCAAAAATTTCACCAAAACTCCCCGGCAAAATGGAAACTGCTATGGTATTAATGGTGAAATCCCTGCGGGACATATCCTCTTCAACGGTGGAAGGTTTCACATCAGGTTTTCTGGAATCAGCAGCATAACTTTCTTTGCGTGCTGTGGCAACTTCAATTTCTACCTCATGATGAGGGATTAATGCCGTACCAAATTTATCATAATCAACAGTAACCTCAACCTTCAAGGATTTAGCTAATAATTTTGCAAATTTTATACCGTCACCCTCCACCATTATATCAATATCATTGGTGGATTTTCCCAAGAGGGTGTCTCTCACAAATCCTCCCACTACAAAAGCTGGCATTGACTGCCTCTGTGCTAATTTCCCCGCAGTTTCTAAAATGTCCTTATGGCGGGGATCTTCCGTTAATAAATGGCTAATACTGCTCATATACATAGAAAAATTAGCAGTATTAAAATGATGCCTGAAACAAAAACTTCCCCAATTAGGCGAATAAAACACTCCATTAAAATCCCTTAAAAAGCTTAATATTTACGCCGGGCAATTTCCCCAAAATCCACTTCAACACCAATGTAAAGTAGCAATGCGAAAAAATCCTGTTAAATATGTATTTGTTTTTGGAGGCGTTCTCTCCGGATTGGGTAAAGGAATTGTGGCCTCTTCCTTGGGGTTTCTCCTTAAATCCAGAGGTATTAAAGTCACTATCCATAAATTAGACCCCTATCTGAATGTTGATCCGGGTACAATGAACCCCTTCCAACATGGAGAAGTCTTTGTATTAGATGATGGTTCTGAAACAGATCTTGACCTTGGCCACTACGAGCGCTTTATAGATGAATCACTCAGCAGTATCAATACCACTTCTTCAGGCAGAGTGTACTGGGATGTGCTGGAAAGAGAAAGAAGGGGGGATTATCTGGGGGAAACCATTCAGGTGATTCCTCACATCACTGATGAAATAAAATCCCGTATTAAAAATGTAAATCAACGGCGGAAATTCGATGTAGTAATTACAGAAGTAGGTGGTACCGTAGGAGATATTGAAGGGCAGCCTTTTTACGAAGCCATCCGGCAGTTTATTTTGGAAGAAGGAAAAGAAAATTCCCTTGTTATTCATACCACATTATTGCCCTACATATCTGCAGCGGGGGAAATGAAAACAAAACCCACCCAGCATTCAGTTATGCGTCTCAGAGAAATTGGATTAGAACCCAATATCCTGGTCTGCCGAACTGAGGAAAACCATCATCTTACCCCCAAGCTTAAAAAGAAATTAGGATTGTTCTGCAATGTGGATACAGAAAGGGTTTTTGAATCACCAGATGTGGATACCATCTATGAAATTCCCCTAGTATTACATGAACAGAAATTTGATGAAGTAATTATAAAACGCCTGGGGCTGAATACAAACTCACATCAGGAAAGTCTGAATATATTAGAAAACTCTATTGGCAGATATAAAAATCCTAAACATTCCGTAACCATTGCCATGTGCGGAAAATATAATGGGCTTCACGATGCCTATAAATCCATCATTGAGGCCTTCATTCATTCCGGAATTGAAAATGATGCCAGAGTGTCCGTGAAATGGGTAGATACAGAAAAACTGGAAGTCTCAGGAAATGTTGAAGCTGCCTTTAAAAAGGTTGACGGGATTCTCATCCCCGGGGGATTTGGACATCGGGGTATAGATGGTAAAATTCTCGCCTCACAGTATGCACGGGAAAATAATATCCCCTTTTTTGGAATCTGTTTGGGATTGCAATGTGCCATTATTGATTTTGCCCGCAATGTCTGTGGGTTGAAAAACGCCAACAGTACCGAGTTTATTCATGATTGCCGGTATCCGGTAATTGACCTCATGGAAGGACAGAGATCTGTCAAATCTAAAGGCGCAACCATGCGGTTGGGAACCTATCCCTGTACCGTAAAAGGAAAAACTAAAGCTTACCAAGCCTATGGTAAGAGAAAAATCCATGAACGCCATCGGCATCGTTTTGAGGTTAATAATAAATTTATTAAGCAATTTGAAGATGAAGGTCTCATTATCAGCGGGATAAATCAGGAATTGAATTTAGTTGAAATGATAGAATTGAAGAATCATCTTTGGTATGTGGGAGTCCAATTCCACCCTGAACTTAAAAGCAGGATAGTAAATGTACATCCTTTATTCAGGGAATTTATTGCTGCCGCAGTATTGAAAAATAATGGTAGTCCGGAGCTAAATTCAGTCTCTCTCCAGGAGGAAATATCTTCCTGATTCAGAGCAGGATGAAGTATTGCATCATTGTTATTTTCGCTCTGTTTTTAGTCCCTTCCTGCGAAAAGGGGAATCAGAGTGGTGAAGCAGAATCTTCTATAGACTTTGTAGATAATGAAATCTGGAATCCCATAATCATTCTTACCAGGCAAGAAAATAAAGTAGTGGAAGCAACTGCAGATAAATTATATAAAAATAATAACGAAGATGCCTTATTAGTTGGCAGAGTTAAGGCTGATTTCTTTGATGACAATGGTTTCCATTCCAGCATTCTCTATTCAGATTCTGCCAGAATTAATGAAGCCAGCAAAAACCTGAAAGCATCTGGGAATGTATATGTGATTTCGGACAGTGGATATACCCTTTCCACCAATGAGATTTTATGGGATAATAATTATAAAATGATTGTTGCAGAAGATTCAGTTATGTTTACCACATCCGATGGAGACACCTTATTCGGAGTGGGATTTGAGTCCGATATGGATTTAGTTCAATGGAGAATATCGCGACCCTTTGGAATCGCAAGAGAAGGAATTTAAGTAAATGTCTGAGAAAAATACTCAGATTTTAACGGGTACTGACCTGAGAAAGGTTTATGGAGACCGAGAAGTAGTCAAGGGAATCTCCATTGAGGTGAAACGCGGTGAAGTTGTAGGGTTGCTTGGTCCCAATGGAGCAGGTAAGACAACCACCTTTTATATGATTACCGGAATGATCCGTCCCAATGGCGGCAGCATTACCCTAAACGGTACAGACATGACGCACTTCCCTATGTTTAAAAGAGCAAGGCACGGTATTGGCTACCTCGCGCAGGAACCTTCAGTCTTTACTAAGCTCAGTGTTGAGGATAATCTCAGATTAGTTTTGGAAATGACTACTCTCAATAAATCAGAACAATCTGAAAAACTGGAGAAACTTTTAGATGATTTTTCCATAGAGCATATCAGAAAGTCTAAAGCTTATACCCTTTCAGGAGGGGAAAGACGTCGAACTGAAATTGCCCGGGCTTTAGTGATGGAACCTGATTTTATCCTTTTGGATGAGCCTTTTTCCGGTATTGACCCCATTGCGGTGGAAGATATTCAACAGATTGTCTTTGATTTGAAGTCCAGAAATATTGGGGTGCTTATAACGGATCACAATGTGCGGGAAACTTTGACAATTACTGACCGGGCATACCTTCTTTATGAGGGGAAAATTCTAAAATCCGGGTCAGCTCGTGAGATGACAGAGGATGAAGAAGCCCGGAGGTTATATCTGGGTAGTAAATTTAAGATGGATTTTTCAGGTGTCTAAACTCAGTCAAAAACAGGAATTACGCCAACAACTCTCACCCAGGCAAGTTTTACAAGCTAGTCTGCTCCAATTAAACCTGCCTCTGCTTGAACAGCGAATTTTACATGAATTGGAAATAAACCCCGCGCTGGAACTTATTGATTTACCGATGGAAGAAGAACCAGAAACAGAACCTGAAGAGGAATTTGAAGAAGAGGAGGTGGAATTTGACTGGGAAGAATTATTGGGAGACCATGACGATTATGAAATCCCGAAACAGAGGGAAGTAACTGAGGATGAACCAGAAAGACCCTTGGCATCTCAAGAATCATTTTCTGAGAGAATTATAAAGCAATTGAGAGATTGCAATCTGAATGAGGATGAAATTCGCATTGCAGAAGAAGTGTTAGGGAATCTGGATGAACAGGGATATTTGAATATCGAGCCTATGCTCATATCAGATAGACTGGGAATTGAAGAGTCTGCTGTCATCCAGGTAATGCACACTATTCAACGAATGGACCCTCCCGGTCTCGCATCCAGAAATATGCGTGAATGTCTCATGGCACAGGCTGAAGTAAGGGATGAAAATCCTGTAGCCGTCAATATTTTAAACAAATATTTTGATGATTTTGCAAACCATCGTTACGAAAAAATCATGCAGGATATGCAGTGCTCCAAAGAAGAATTAAATGAGGCAATGGAGTTTATTTCCCGACTGAATCCCAGCCCCAGAGATGACAATATATTCCTTGCGGGGAATGTGGTAATTCCTGATGTTACGGTGGAAGACAGAGGGGGAGAATATCATGTTGTGGTTCAAGATGGAAATCTTCCGGAAGTTCGGGTCAGTAAATCTTATTTGAATATGTTGGCAGACCATAAGGATGAAAAGGATGTCCAGAAATTTGTAAAACAGAAACTGGAGGCCGCTAATTGGTTTGTAGATGCAGTAGAACAAAGAAAGAAAACCATTCAACGGGTAATGGAGTCCATCATCCGCAGACAGCCAGAATATTTTCATTCCGGAGATAAGAAGCTGCACCCCATGATTTTACAAGATGTGGCGGATGATATTGAAATGGACATTTCTACCATCAGTAGAGTAACCAATGGCAAATATGTACAACTTCCCTGGGAAATTAAAGAGCTGAAGACCTTCTTCTCTGAAGGGATAAAAACAGCGGCAGGAGATACGATATCCAATACGGAAGTAAAAAAACGACTGAAAGAAATAATAGATTCAGAAGATAAGCAGCACCCCGTGGGAGATGAGGAAATTACAGAACAACTCAAAAGAGAGGGTTATACAATTGCCCGCCGAACCATTACAAAATACCGTGAGCAGATGAAGGTTCCCACGGCTAGATTAAGGAGAAAAATATAGGTGGAAAAAGTCAGATTTAGAAATACAACCATATTAGGTGTACGGGTAGGAAGATCTATTGCTCTGGGTGGAGACGGGCAGGTTACAATGGGTGACATGCAGATGAAGTCCAGGGCAATTAAAGTCCGCAGTTTCAATGAGGGTAAAGTCCTGGCAGGTTTTGCAGGAGCAGTTGCAGATGCAATGGCTCTTTTCGAAAAATTTGAAATGAAACTTTCTGAAGTGAATGGAGTACTGCAGAAAGCTGTGGTGGAAATGGCAAAAGAATGGCGAACTGATAAAATTCTAAAGGAATTAGATGCATTGCTGGCTATCATGGATTCACGCTCTGCCTATTTACTGTCTGGTTCCGGTGATGTCATCGAACCTGATGATCAGGTGATTTCAATAGGAAGCGGCTCCGGGTTTGCCGTTGCCGCTGCCAGAGCATTTCTTGAAGCAGGGGAAAAAGACCCCAAAATTATTGTGAAAAAAGCAATGAAGATCACTGCAAACCTCTGTATTTACACTAATGATAATATTACCATTTTAGACGCATGAAAGAATTAACACCAAAGAAAATTGTCCGAGAGTTAGATAAGTATATCGTAGGCCAGACTCCTGCTAAAAAATCTGTGGCCATTGCTCTGAGAAACCGATGGCGCAGACAACAGGTTGATACGCCATTGCGGGAAGAAATAAGCCCCAATAATATCATATTAATTGGTTCAACAGGCGTTGGAAAAACAGAGATTTCCCGCCGATTAGCTACATTGGTAAATGCTCCTTTTGTGAAAGTGGAAGCCTCTAAGTTTACAGAAGTAGGATATGTAGGCAGAGATGTGGAGTCCATGATTCGAGACTTGGTGGAAGTATCTGTAAAGCAGGTAAAATCTGACCGTGAGAAAACGGTGTTGGAGCAGGCAAGAATTAATGCAGATGAGCGGATTTTAGAAAATCTCTTCCCTAAATCAGATACTTCTGCCATGACGGAAGAAGCCATAGAGCGCCAGGAAAGAACCCGGGAAAAATTAAGAAAGAGGTTATTTGCCGGAGACTATGAAGATAGAGTGATAAAAATTAAAACTAAAACTTCAGCTATGCCTCTCATGCAGGTCATGGGTCCCATTGGGATGGACGATATCACCGGTAACATTCAAGATATGCTCTCCAATGTAATGCCCAAGGAGAATAAGTCCCAGAGGCTGAAAGTAGAAGAAGCCAGAGAGGTTTTCATTGCTGAAGAAGCTGAAAAACTCATTGATATGGATGATGTTGTCAAGGTGGCAGTCAGGAGGGCAGAACAGAATGGCATCATTTTTTTGGATGAAATTGATAAGATCGCAGGTGCAGATAATTCAGGTGGCCCTGATGTATCACGGGAAGGAGTCCAGAGAGATATTTTACCCATTGTTGAAGGCTGCACTGTCAGTACTAAATATGGGCAGTTAAAAACTGACCATGTACTTTTTATAGCTGCGGGAGCCTTCCATGTGAGTAAGCCCTCAGATCTTATCCCTGAATTACAGGGTAGATTCCCAATCAGAGTGGAAATGAATAATCTCTCAAAAGGAGATTTTGTCAAAATCCTCACCAAGCCCAAAAATGCCCTCATAACTCAATACATGGCTCTGTTAAAAGCAGAACAAGTAGAGCTGACTTTTTTAAAAGATGCTATCAATGAAATTGCAGCAATTGCGACCGAGTTAAACGAAAAAATGGAAAACATCGGTGCTCGCAGACTGCATACCGTCATGACCAGCCTGTTGGAAGATATTCTGTTTCAACTACCAGATAGAAAGGTAACTGAAATGAAGTTAGATAAGAAGATGGTGCAGGAAAAACTTTCTGATATTTCCGATGATGAAGATTTAAGGCGCTATATTCTTTAAATTGATTAAAAGGGAGAATGAAATGAAAAGAGACTTTTTACATATTACCGACTTTACCACTGAAGAGATATGGGAAACCCTTGAACTGGCACGATGGATTAAAAAGAAGTTTTATGCAGGTGAGGAATATCACCCCTTTCATGATAAAACTCTTGCAATGATTTTTGCCAAGCCATCAGCAAGAACCCGTGTATCCTTTGAAACGGGGTTTTATAAATTAGGCGGTCATGCTCTTTTTTTGGGGCCAAACGATATCGGCATTGGAGCAAGGGAATCTGTTGCTGACATTGCCCGTGTAATGAGTAAGTATAACGATATGATAATGGCACGGCTGTTTGATCATAACCATATTTTAGAATTAGCAAAATATGCCTCTATACCAGTGGTGAATGGACTTACAGATTTTAACCACCCCTGTCAAATAATGGCAGATATATTGACGGTTTTAGAACATCGTGAAACACTGGATGATCTGAAAATAACTTATGTTGGTGACGGAAATAATATTGTACATTCCTGGCTGGCATTAGCAATGAGGATCCCCTTTCACTTTACCATTGCCTGTCCCGAAAATTTTACCCCCGATTTGGATATGGTGGATACGGCAAAAAATGCAGGACTTTCAGAAATAGAAATTTCTCATGAGCCCTTTGATGCAGTAAAAAATGCCGATGTCATTTATACCGATGTATGGGCATCTATGGGACAAAAAGAAGAAGCAGAACACCGAAGAAAAGAATTTGCAGGATTTCAGGTAAACGAAAGTCTTGTAAGGGCAACGGGTAAAAAGACATTTTTCATGCATTGCCTGCCTGCAGAAAGAGGTGTTGAAGCAACGGATGCGGTCTGTGATGCTGATTATTCCATTATTTTTGACGAAGCAGAAAATCGAATGTTTGCACAAAATGCATTAATGGTAAAACTCATGAATACCATTTAGGAACTGTTATTTTGCAATTCACTTTTCCACTCTCTCCCCGATAATTTTTAATTGATATAAATTTAAGGGATATATTTTACTCTGTAATCTATAGTTTCAGAGAGAAAATATTGAATTTAATATCCATTTTGTGGCGTGTGTCACAAAAAAATTCTGCCTTCCTTGGGTATTTTCCGCTATGATATGCTGTATAATAGTTGAAAAAAAGTTAGCGCTTGGAGGAAAAATATCCTTGATATATAGCCAGAACAGTCATATTTTTAACCCACTTTTGAGTGTGTTTCTCTTCACTTTTCGGGGAGAGAAGTGGTAAAAATAATAAATTTCTGCAGTATTACCTACCAAGGAGGAGGGCATCTGCATTTATATAACAACATAATGTTAATGAGGAGAAGGAAATGCTATCTAACCTAAAAGTGGCAGCCGCCACAATTTTAACTTTGGTCTCGTTTGTATTTGCGGCCGATGTAACCTTAAGCATCGACGGCACCAGCCTGAATTATAATTCCAGTTCAGATATTTATGGATTCCAGTTTAACCACGATGGATGTGCCTCCGGAGCTGCCGGTGGCGACGCTGTGGCAAATGGATTTACGGTTTCTGCAAGTCCCACTACGGTTTTAGCTTTTTCATTTTCTGGCAGCTTTATTCCTGCTGGTTCTGGAACGCTTGTTGATCTTGGTGGTGAATGTTCAACCTTGTCAAGTATTGTCGTTTCAGGGCAAGGGGGCACCAGCCTTGAGGTTGAGCTTAGTGGAGGTGATCCTGGTGCTGACCATGTGGTTGAGGCAGGGTCATTTTATTTTTCACCAGCAGATCTGGCAATAAATCCTGGCGAATCTGTTGAATGGTATAATGCCGCTGGCTTTCATGATGTGAATGGGGTTGCCAGCAGTATAACGGGTGATTCATTTGGAAATCCTGAAGAATTTTCTCTGGGTGCTGTATCAGGGCCTGCTTCAATAGGAATGTTTACTTTTTCTACTCCTGGTGTGTACCAATATGATTGTAGTATAGGATCTCATGCTGCCAATGGTATGGTGGGCACTGTAACCGTTGGTGACGGAGGCTGTACAGATGACTCTGCCTGCAACCATGATGCTGATGCAGACTTTGATGATGATTCCTGTGAATATCCTGCCGAAAATGAGGATTGTGATGGGAGCTGTACTGTAGAAGTTGACTGTGCAGGTGTGTGCGGTGGTTCTGCTGTAGAAGATGCCTGCGGGGTATGTAATGGTGACGGTTCTACCTGTGAAGATCATCATATTGATTTAGCTTTTGGAGCAGTAACAGATAATTCTATTGAAATTTTAATGACTAACACTATGGGCGTATCCGGCTTCCAGTTTAATGTGACTGGTGCAGACCTTTCAGCTGCTTCCGGTGGACGTGCTGCAGATGCAGGGTTTCAGGTAAGTACCGGTGCTGATGGTATCGTATTAGGGTTTAGCTTTTTGGGAGATGTGATCCCGGCTGGTTCCGGTGTATTAACAAATTTGAGTTATACGGCTTCAGCTGCAGAGGGATGTATCGAAAATGAAATTATAGCTTTAGACGACTTTTCAGGGTTTTATAGTATAAACATTGGTGACTGTGCAATCCTGCCCTTTGCCTGTGAAGATTTAGACGGTGATGATATCTGTGACGATGTAGATGACTGTGTAGGGGAATATGATGAATGTGATGTATGTAATGGTGATGGTTCTTCTTGTGCTACTACTTCAGTTGATGTACTTTATAACAGTGCAGCAGATATATATGGCTTCCAGTTTCAGGTTGATGGGGTGACCTTGGTGTCAGCCGGTGGTGGTGATGCTGAAGCTGCAGGATTTACCGTTTCCACCGGCAATAATACTGTATTAGGATTCGCTTTTGACGGTAGCTCAATCGCCGCCGGTTCTGGTGTGCTCACTACTTTAGAAGTGCAGGGTGATGCCTCGGCAGCCTGTTTGAGTAATTTGGTACTGTCTGGTGCCAGTGGTGCTGATTTAGGTGATGAGATTACCGATTGTCTCACCGTTACTTATACTATCCCTTGTGCTGATGTAGATGAAGATGGTATTTGTGATGAAGAAGACGACTGTGTTGGCGAATATGATAATTGCGATGTATGTAATGGTGACGGAACTTCCTGTCAGCAGCATATTGATCTTGAATTTGGTGCAGTAACAGACGGTACTATTGAAATTTT
>CAZKEL010000049.1:0-1134 GCA_964551815.1 uncultured bacterium | reverse complement strand
TACAATTCAGATGCTAATATTGCCGGCTTCCAATTCCATGTTGGTGGTGATCTTGCACTGACTAATGTTTCTGGTGGTGCAGCTGCAGATGCCGGATTTACTATTTCTTTCAATAGCAGTACTAACAATGTGATAGCCTTTAGCTTAACAGGTGCATCTATCCCCGCTGGTTCTGGTGTATTAGTGAATTTAGAATATGATGGCAGCGGATCTCCCTGTTTGGAAGATTTAATTTTATCTGATGAAAATGCAAATCCATTAGATGCGTCCGTTGAAGATTGTCTCACGGTTTCTTATTCAGAATCTTGTGCTGATAATGATAGTGATGGACTCTGTGATGATGAAGACAGTGATGATGATAATGACGGTGTAGATGATAGTGAGGACTGTGCTCCGTTTGATGCCTCTGCTTCAACTGAGGACTGTGCAGGTGTTTGTGGCGGTGATGCTGTTGTAGATGAATGCGGTGAATGTGGTGGTGACGGCGCCTCCTTTGAATGTGAAGACGGCTCATTGGTTTGTGATGCTGCTGAATGTCCTGAACCTCCTGGTGCTGATGTGAGTTTTCAGTTGGCAGATAATGGCGATGGTACTCTGAATGTAAATTATGAGAGCAATGCAGATGTATATGGCTTCCAATTTCTTGTAACTGGTATTACGGTTACAGGTGCTTCTGGTGGCGACGCTGCCGGAGTTGGTTTCACCGTATCAGTTGGAAATAATACCGTATTAGGTTTTGCCTTTGACGGCAGCTATATCCCCGCCGGTGCAGGAGTGCTCACTGTACTGGATTTTGAAGGATCTGGTGAGGCTTGTTTGGCTAATCCGGTTGTTTCCGGTCAGGGTGGATCTCCTCTGAATACAGATGTGGGTGATTGTATTAATATTGAACAAACTTGTGATGATTTTGACGGTGATGGTATTTGTGATGCAGATGATGCTGACGATGATAATGACGGAGTGGATGACAGTGAAGATTGTGCTCCCTTAGACGCATCCGCTTCTGCTGAGGACTGTGCCGGTGTTTGTGGTGGTGACGCTGTTGTAGATGAATGTGGTGTATGTGGTGGGGAGGGTATTGGTGATGGCGATTGTGACTGTGACGGTAATGTATTAGATTGCGCAGGAGTTTGT
>CAZKEL010000048.1:0-19238 GCA_964551815.1 uncultured bacterium | reverse complement strand
AGATAATTTCTAATTCTCCATCATCATCCAGATCAATGACCAGAGGGCTGGCTTTCACCTCTGCAGTGGAAACAGGGAAGCCAAATTGATTCAGGGATACCTCAATAGAATATTCTACATTTTTCTCATAAATGGCGACTTCACCAAAATTATTAATGTATTCAGCTGATATATCTAAACTCATATCAAAGTCCCCAAAGGAAATATCATCTTCTAATTGTATGGAAAAATTAAAAGTCTCAGTCTCTCCTAACAGTATATCATCAATGGAAACAGATGCATCACTGGTAATAGTTCCTCCGGCACCGATATTAAGGGTGGCTACAGTGTTAAACGCATCTGCTTCAAACGAATTGTTTGAAATGGAGAAGGATATAGAAAATCCTTCGCCAGGATTTAAAACGTCATCGTTATCCAGCTCATTATCTAAGATTACATTGGTTTCAGCAGCTAAAATCGGAGCGCCATACAAATTATCCAGCATGGATTGAATTTTTGCATTTATAGCAGTTTCACTGTCATGACCTGCGTACTTGTACTGAACCGTCATTGTATGGTCAATAAACACAGAGCTTGGGAGAGAATTATCCGTATGAAACATATTAAATATGGGATATCCTGTATCATCGGTGATCATAGGAATATTTTGAGAAGCTACATTCCCCCATTGTGTACAGGAGTAGGGTTGGTTTAAATCTCCCAGCGACTGAAAAACCAGAACATTTTCATTATCAGCCCAATTTTCATGAACACTGTCAAAACTTGGCAGTGATGTATAGCAGGATGGTCACCAAGTAGCCATCATTTCAAGAAAGATAACAAAATATTGACCTCCGTTCAAGTCACCATTATATTCGGCAAATTGAAATTGACCATCTCCATTTGGATCTAATTCAGGTGCATAGCAGATATCAAACCCTTCGTTTTGATGACTATCACTGATGGTGTCTCCCACATCATACCCAACCAGCATTGAATAAATCATTAATATTGAAACTATACTCCTCATCATTCCTCCTCTACTAAATTTAATTCAAACTCATACACCCAGGTGTATTATTTGAAATTTTTACCCCGCCAATTCCTGCGAATATAATCTCTGTCATGCATACTTCGTTGCCGGGATTTTCATACGATATCTCAGTGAGTACTCCCTCTCCTTCAGGAATCACTTTTGCCTGCATGGAAAAAGCTAAAATTCTTGAATCTGAGTTGGAAGCTTCAAACCCGCTTTCTATAAGTCTGCCCCCATTTGCTTTATTGATTTTAATACCGGGAAGGTCACATTGAAATCCCGCAACAGGAACCGTGTTTAACATATGAATTTCAAAAGTTTTTGAAGAGGGGTTATGATTACGCAGTTCAATACACACCTCAGCACCACACTCACCTTCAGCTAAACCACCAGCAACTACAGGGGTTTTCTTTTCAACAGCAGAATTTTCTTTAACGGGTGCATCCTGGGATGTTTTGGTTTCAGTTACTGTCTGCACTATTTCAGCAGAAGGTTCATCCTGAGCTGTTTCAGTCTTTTTCCCTTGACAGGAGATCACTATTATGGATAAGATACAAATTAATAGTCTCATTTAATATTTCCTTTTATTAATAATAATTACCAAATAACTATTATTAAAAATACGCATTTTTTCCCATTTAAATCGCTAATTCTTCCCATCTTTTAATCTAATAGAAAACAATTAGAAATAAGTTGCAGGAAATCACATTTGGAAGGAGTTATCCTAAAATCAAATTGACCAGTGAAACAATATCAAGTATATCGCAGATTCCATCCTGATTCATATCTGCAGGAGCTGCATATCCTCCACTAAGTACTGTATTCACCAGACCAACCACATCCAATACATCTATAACACCATCTTCATTATAATCACCCAATGCATAGGATTGGGGAGTTCTGGTTGTAATAAACAGTGCATCACCATCTCCCAGTGGCATAGCAGCTTCAGCATAACTATTATTGAAAGTATATTGTAAACCAATAGTACTCATACGATTTTCAATACCAACAGTAGAATAGCAGCCATGAATCGGAGTGTAACCACTGTAATTTCCGTCTGAGGTATTATTAAAATCCTGATACTGAATTTTTATTTCACTGTCACCTGTAGGAGTTGGGGGCATCGTATCTTTGTTGTATAAAATGATCTGAAAAGTTTCTCTTGAGTTTCCGTTATTATCAAAGGTTCTCATATCATCCCACTGGATGACTACCCGCTCATCATTACCGTGATAATGTACATAACCACCTGAACCAGTTTTCAAATCATCCCAGAATGCAGCAATCATAGGCGATGGCCCCCCTGCACCGGGAATTGGGTAATTTCTGAATGAGTACATCTTAAAGGTTCCGAATGAAATCCATCCATTGGTATTTACTACAATATGATCATAGTCCTCTCCGTAAAAGGTAACATTAAAGGGGAGTTCCATTGTGGTGGAACTGCAAGTATATGCAGAGCCGGAACAATTTCCATGCCCACTGTCAGATATGGACAACTGGGTTCCGGTTCCATCAGCAATTTCTATCCAATCATAAACGGGAGCCAGATCATATTCTGTATCTCCTGAATCATAAATGTAATATCCATGTGCATCAGGGCCTACCGGATCTGTTTCCCGGGTTTCACCTACAGTGAGAGATACAGTATGACTTCTCTTAAACCCGTCACTTGCAGTAAGAACAAGCTGAAGGGGTATGATAGAACCATTAATAATATCCTCACTAAATTCTACATTCAATGGGTGAATAAGATAATTATTTCCTGCAGGAAAAATGTCAATAAATTCTGTTCCAGAATGGACAGTCACCAAATTCTGGTAGGACAATAATTCAGCGGCAATATCAACCCCACTGCGAGATCCTTCATTTTCAAGGGTGAGAAATAAATCAGAGTGGATACCCGGCCGGGTTTCACCATGGTAACCTGTAACGGAAAACAATGCCCCCTTCACCATTACCGGAATATGGTTTATCCATTGATTCCCATCAATATCATATATGTGCAGACTCAACCCAAGGTCTTCATTTTCATAAGCAGTACCATGAATATAAACCTGAACCTTTTTCTGTAGCTTTTGCCCTGATAATATATCCCCAAAGTCAAGATGGGGGTTTTCAATTGTAATCTGATCTGATATAGATTTCAATTCTGCTGTTACATTTCCTGCATGAGTTCTGCCAAAATTTTGCAGAGTGATATCTAATTCAGCAAAAGTTCCTGCCTCCACTTCTTTATCCGAGGGAATAAGGGAAACGGCGGCTCCTGCAGCTCCTGTAATTTGGATACTGCCTTCAAAGGGGCGGAAATCCTGCTTAATTATGGTTACGGCGACTTCACCGGCTTCTGTGGCCTCCCATTCAAGAATTACATTGCCATCTTCATCTGTGCGTTGCGAAGTAAAAATTATATCATCCCCCATGAGAAGGGTAACTATTGCATCCTTCACAGGATTACCAGTTTCATCTGACACCATAAGTTCTAAACGGGTAGTACCCATTGCAATCGTTTCAGGAAGCTGAACTGCAAAATTATCAGGAACTCCTGACCAGAGATGCAAAGCAGGGTCGCCAATGAGATTACTCCATTTACTAAATGCTTCAGCGGCACTGGAAGCACTGGAAGGATTTGGATAGGTAGTTACAATGGCAAGGTCACCATTGGCCACAGCAGCTCCTGCGTTCCATAATGCTTTGGGGAATATACCATCATAAATTCCCATGTCCACTATATTGTTATAGAGGGTATGCGTTCCCACCGTGCCCATGCCTACTGCACCAACAGCACCTTTAGGATTGTTCACAGACCCCAACCAGACAAAGGACTCTGAACTTGCCGTACCATCAAAATCACCGGTTCCGCAGGTTATGGTAGTCACAAAGGGTGTTTGCCACCCATTACTAATGGAATTGGTTGGGTAGCTGCCAGTACCATAATACCAACCACGGTAATTATAATATAAAATACCTGAGTTAAATTGTTGCACCATGAAGGACTCTGTACCACTGCCATCATAGTCTGTATTCACCCGGTTCATACCATAGTTATTCATCATATTTTCAATATATTGATTCGTATAAATCGTAGAATTCCCTGATTCATCCGGGTCGCCTATGAGTCCTGCTTTTGTGAACCATATATCTTCCACCTGAGTGGCTTTTTCATAAAAAATGGTTTTATTAATAATATTTTCAATATCAGAAGTACTTCCGGATATTCTGCCGATGAACACTTCCGGGTACAGGTCGCTTCCATCTAACTGAGTATAGTCAAAGTCTGTAGCGCCGGTATAGCCATACCAACTATGGGAATAACTGGGCAGACTGTTACTACCACCGGTATCGCCGATGAGTCCCACCATTTCAGGGGGATTTTCCCAACCGAAATATGCATTTTGAATATAGTTTTTAATTTCAGAACTGCTGGCTGAAGAGCCTCCTACTTCTGATTCCGAGACAGCATAAACGATATAACCCTGTCTGTGACGCCAATTTACCAACTGCTGCACATAAGAATTATTCAAGGTATTCCCTCCACAAATATACAATATGGCTGGATGTTGATAATCCTCTCTGTTTTCAGACTCTGTAAAATTCACCATTATGTCTTTATAGAATCTATCAAATACTTCCGACCGTTTGGTCTGTTGTAATTGAGGATTTGGATTTTCTCCCACTTCAGTTACATGAATTGCAATTTCTGTAAACACTTCAAGTCTGTTGTATTTGGGAGAGTATTGATAGGGAATCACCTGCAGGTTTACAAATTCAATCCCTCTCCCTTGTATTCTGTCTGAAACGGTAAAATTGGACTGTGGATAAGAAGCATGGGAGGAGTAGAATTCCGTATTGATAGCCGATATATTGTCAATTTCCCATTTTTCCATACCCTGATGTGGAAGTATGGAGATATTTTCTATAATGTCAGAGGTTACCACTTCAAACTGAAAATCATATTCCTTTTCAGGATTGAGCTGGTAGAGGGTAGTATATTGTGGTAATTCGGGCATACCCAATTCAGTCGTATATCCTTCTCCATGCCGGGTGAGACGGCTGAAGCCATCCTTAACTACTTCTGTTTGAATGGTATGAGAAAGGGTGATTTTCTCTCCGTTACCGGAATTATGATAGTAGAACCCATCTGCAAGCAAAAAGGAAGCGAGCGATAGGAGTGCTGTAAAAATAGTAATTTTAGTATGATACATGTAGATTCCTGTCTAAAAAGTGATTCATTCACATTCTCCGAGGAAAATTTAAAAAAAGGGGAGTTTCCCCTTCTAAAAGAAGAATGTTACAAGATGTAAGGCTGAAGGTGATTTTTTATCTTTTAAGATTGAAGCTTTTCTTAAAAAAACTGTGCAATTTCTTTAAGATGACACCGGAAATTCTACTTCAAACTAACGTTAATTGATACTGAACGCTGTGCGGAATTCAGCAGGGGAGGGGAAGTAAAATACTGTAAAACAAGCAGGATGCCTATTTTACAAATTTCCTCTGTGTTTATTTTGGGTTTAATGACTCTTTCGAGTCAATTCGAGAATATTCGTGATTCATAACAATTAAAACCGTTTTGCCTCTGTGGTGTAATTATGGCTTTCCAATCAATTTACACTCATATTTATTAAACTTTTGATCATTAGTAATGATGGAAAATTTATTTCTTATACTCTGGGCAATAATCATCCTGTCGAAGGGATCTCTGTGGTGAAAGGGTAGTTCTTTTAATATAAGGGCATCTTCAGCTGCAAAGTCCAGCATTTCAAATCCACTTTTTTTGGCAATCTCAATGGGATTAAAATCTATCACTATTTTCCCTATAGAATCTTTAATCATCAGTTCAACTACACTTATAGCGCTTATGTAAATAGTATTTGAAAGGGACTGAATCTTTTTTTGTTTATTCTTTTCAATTTTATTGGGATTTGAAATTGCCCATAAAAAAATATGAGTATCAAGAATTATCTGCAATTCCCTCTCCATAAAACATTGCATTAATATTATCATCTTCATTATCAAAATTTTTCGGAATTTCAATTTCCTGAAGGATTCCTAATTTTCGTTTGCCCTGACGTTTATGGGGGATTAAATCCACCAGAGGTAGATTATTTTTAGCAATTACCACTTTTTCTCCGTGCAAAACTGCATCTATAAGACTTGAAAGTTTTGCCTTGGCTTCTGCAATATTTATGATCATAATTTCCTTTTTTAAGTATAGTTAATATAACTATTATTGGTCACATTGACCAACATCTAAAGAATAGGTACTAGCTGAGTGAAATTTCTCTGAGAATTAGTGTATTTTTCCTCAATCAACAGAGGAAGGGAAGTATATTACTGTAAAACCAAGCAGGATGCTTGTATTACAGTTATCCTAAAATGATATTAACCAGGGTTACCACATCCAGGATATCATTATTTCCATCCTGATTCATATCGCCGGCAGGTAGATATTCACCACCACCCAATATGGAATTCACCAGACTCACCACATCCAGCACATTGATTTCACCATCTGCATTGATATCACCTAGTAGAATATCATTTCCATCCAATACGGATAACTGTATGGGGAGTAAAATTGAGGATTGGGCATTAGAGTTTATATGCAGATTTGCGGAATACTCTCCTTCAGATAACCCTTCAGCATTCAAATTTAAATTTATAACAGTGGACTCATCTTCCAATAAGGAACCGGAAAGATTACCAATGAGATTAACCCATTGGGCATCATCCATTTTTCTAATCTGTATGGAATTATCCGAACTGGCATAACTGTTATTATAGGCAATTTGTAATCCGGAAGAACCATTTGAATTTTGCATTCCGATTGTAGCACTTGAAGTATAGCCTGTCATTTCTCTGTAATTCAGATCTATATCACCATTTTGATAGAGTACAAACTGAAAATCATAAGTTCCCTGATATTGAGCATTATTTGCACAGCGGGCTACAGTATCAAACCAAATTACACAAATGCTTCCATCGGAAAAGACATACACATTACCAGAACCTTCCGGGCAGCCTCCCTGATCACCACTTACGGGATTCAAATCATCCCAAAACCCGAAAATGGCTGGCCCCGGGGCTGAAACTGAAGGAAGGGTTGTGTTTGAGAAGGCAGTATTATCATCACCAAAACCAATCCAACCATTTGGATTTACCACTATCTGTGTATAATTCTCACTATAAAAGGGAAACTCAAAGCCAATCTCAATGGAATCGTCACCAGTATCATTTTGGGAAAATTGCAGGAGAGTCCCCATTCCGTCAATATCTACCCAATTCACGCCAATGGAAGGTTCCAACTCTGAATCTGACCACATATTTCCACCACCATCAGGACCACCACCACTAGCATCAAAAGGTGGAATTCCGGAGATTGAAACTGAATAAGTAAGTTCTGAACCCTCTTCTCCCGAATTGGTGATTTCTAGCTCTGAAGAAGCGGTTGTTCCGGATTCAATTTCAAAGTCTAAATTGTCAATGGAATAATGCAGGGCAGGACTTGGCAGACTTACTGGTGGACTGGTGGTTATGTATAATGCAGTTTCATCATCCAGACGCATAGCGGCAGTGGGATATTGATTATAATAGGAATACTGAAGTCCTGTATTGGCTAAGTGGTTTTCTACTCCTATTGTAGCATAACCTCCATGGATGGGTGGATAGGAATTCCATATACCGGAGGAAGTATTATTAAAGACCTTGTACTGAATTTTAATATTCCCGTCACCAAAGGGAGGGCTGGAACTGTTTTCCAGGATCATTTGAAATGTCTCTAATGAATTATAATTATTGGTACGCATATCTGACCATTCAATAATGATATATTGGTTCCCCGGATCGGCATAGGTAAATACATCACCGCTGCTGGTAGTTTCCAAATCGTCCCAAAAAGCGGCTATCATAGGTGAGGGACCCCCTGCACCGGGAATGGGATAATTCCGGAATGACTGCACCTGAGAACTACCCAGTGCAACCCACCCATTGGTACTCACGGTAATTTCATTATAATCTACCCCATAAAATCTAAAAGTGAAGGGAAGGTCAACCTGTGCAATGGAGCCGTTTCCACTCCAGTTACCATCGCCTGAATTAGAGAGGTTCAGATCGGTACCGCTTCCTCCATAGGCAGGATCAATTTCTATCCAATTATACTGGGGTGCTAAGTTATAAGTATCTCCTGAATCATAGATATAGTAGCCATAGCTATCAGGCCCCAATGGATCGGTTACTGAAACCGTTCCTACCTGAATATGCAGAGTTTCAATTCTATTATAGCCTCCATCAGATTGAATATGGAGGTTTAAGGGAAGAATAGTACCATTTACAATATCCCCCGAAGCAGCAATTTCAAATCCATCCGTGGATATACCATTATCTCCTCCTGGTATATCATTCCATACTCCATCCCCATCAACAACTACTAATTGATTACCATCAGAGGTTAAGGTGGCATACACCCCTAATTCCTGATGGGTCCCTAAGTTATTTAACTGAATATCAAAATTGGTAGTCTGTCCGGGCTCCACGAATCCATTCCCGTCAATCACCAAATAACTCCCCTGAACATCTAAGCGAATTTCTGACTCCCAGCTGTTTTCTGAACCATCTATTATAGACAACCGAAGCCCTAATTCTTCATTTTGAATAGCAGAGGATGCCAATAGTATAGAGAAGGATTGGGCAGATAATTCTCCCGTATTCAGTGAGCCGTAGTTTTGGGTGTCAGAGGCAATACTTACCAGGTCAGAAGTCGCCGTTAGAGTTGCCGAAATTCCTGATAGGTTTTCAGTTCCTGTATTACTTAATGGGATTGAAATTTCTGCCAATTCCCCGGGATTTAAAATACCATCATTGTTTCCTGTTTCATCACTGATACTGATTTCAGAGTCAAGAACAGAAATAATGGCACCTGTAGAGTATATTGACAGATTTCCTAAATAGGGTTGATGGTTTAATTTGGTGACGGTAAGATTATAACTGCCTGAGTTAAATCCATTTACATCTAATGTGACATTCCCATTTGAGTCGGTCAATTTATTCAGGGGATTATCTAAATTTCTACTCCAGATTGAGACCAATGCGTTGGGTACAGTCTCTCCATTTTCATTAAGAACGGATACATCTAAAAAATTTGTCCCCTCTGAAATAGAACCAGAATGGTTTACAGACAAAATCGTGGGGGTATCTGTAAACAGATGAGTAGCAGGGTCACCCATAAGATTATTCCATTGTGTGAAAGCTGAGACCCAATCATCAGTATTATTGGGATAGGTATTAAGAAGTGCCAGCTTTCCACTGGCAAGGGCAGCACCGGCTGTTTCCACTTCATCAGCGAATAGTCCCGTATAAGTTCCCATATCTACAATATTATTAAAGAGAGTATGGGTGTTCCATGTTGCAGTACCCAGTGCTGCTACTGCTCCTCTGGGATTTGAAGAAGTACCCGCCCTTAATAATTTTTCTGTCATTGTTGTGGTTTCTTCAGAAAATGAGCCGGTACCACAGGTGAGAACCGTAGCAAAGGGTAGCTTAAAGCCATTATTGGCAGCATCTACATTCCCGGAGCCAAACCCAGACATTCCCAGGTAACCGCGATAGTTAAAATACAGTACACCCTCTTCCAACTGATTTTCCATCCAGGAGGACCAACTGCTGCCTGACGTTTTAAGGCGTACATCTTCCAGCCCATGTGCAGAAATTATCTGTGCCACCTGCTCTTTAGTCACCGCACAGGAATTCCCTGAAGTAGAGGGATCTCCAGCCATTGCTGCCCTTTCATAATAGTCGCCAACATATTCAAGGTAAGCAGCCTTTTCATAATTTATTACTTTTGAAGCAACAGTGGAAAGTTCACTGCCGGTACGGATGGATATCCTGCCAATTAGAACTTCAGGAATAAGATCGGTTCCTATTAACTGGCTGTAGGGATGGTCTCCTTCGCATTCATTGCCGTATGAATTATGGCCAAACCCATTATAATAAGTAGGGACAGCATAGGAACCATCTACATCACCTACTAATGCCACATATTCAGGAGGCGGGTCAAAATTATTAAAGGCATTTGAAATATAATTCTTTATGGAAGTAGTGGAACTTCCCGTTTCTCCCAGACTGGCAGTATATACGGAGTACCCTCTTTGTTTGCGCCAGTCCACCAAGGATTGAAAATCAGAATTAGACTCTGCACTTCCACCGCAGATATATAAAATAGCAGGTTCCTGGTAATCTTCATCCCTTTCTGAAGATTCAAAATTGAGGGTAATCCCTTTATAGAGATTATCAAAAACCCTGCTTCGTTTTAGGTGAGTGTTCTCAACTGGTTGTCGAACTCCCTTTTCATACACATGAATTTTAATTTCCGATAAAACTTCTAATTCATTTTTTAAAGGTGAGTAGTTATAGGGTATAATCTGGAGAGTAATAAAGTCAATTCCGCGCCCGGGAATTCTGTCTGATATGTATAAATTTTCTTCAGGAAATGTATGAGCAGAATCATAATAGTCTGCATTTAATTTTTCAATTTGAAGAATTTCCCACCCTTTTTCTGTACCCTGGTGAGGAATGATATCTATTTCCTCAATTATGTATGATTGATGCACCTCCATCTTAAAATCATACTCTTTATTTCTATCTAATTGATATAGGGTTGAAAATTTTGGTAGTTCCGGCATTCCAGAAACCGTAGTATGACCCTGCCCCTCTTTGGCTAGCCTGGTATAACCTTCAATTTCTGTAGTAATTTGAGGAATTGTAATTAGAGAAATTATCGAATGACTGCCTGAAATTTTCTCAATCTTTAACCCTTCCGGTACGCCTAAACATAAAGTGAAAAATGAAAGGATTAATCCAATATAAAATTTATTCATTGTTATAATTTTCCGTCCTATAAAAAAGTTTCGTCACCAAGTGGGATATCCTCTGAATTTAAATTCTTTCCCGCCCTTGATTCTAAAGAAGGATTGTTACAACATGTAAGATATTTAGGGATTTATCTGGGAAGGTGTGGATTAAGTCAGAATTGTATTCACAAGGCTCACCAAATCAAGGATATTCAACTGGCCATCAACATTCATATCTCCAATTGAATCAAATCCACCGGTGAGAATTAAATTTGCAAGAGTCACCAGATCAAGGATATCCAGAGTACCGTCATTATTCATATCTCCCTGAAGTTGTCCCGGCAGGTAACACTCCCCCCAATTTGTGGTGAGAAACTGACCATTCACATTTGAAATCACATTGGCAGCAGGATTTACCCCAAAACATATTTCTTCTCCTGCATAGTCTGAAAACTGGACTTCAGTCAGTATTCCTGAACCGGAAGGAATAACTGATCCGTCAGTTGAAAAGCCCAGCACCATTTCCGGTGAGGTTGAAATCAAAAATCCGTTTTCTTCAGCTAATCCGCCTGACGCATTATCAATCGAAAGTCCAAATATTTCGAATTGAAAACCTGAAATAGGCTCCTCATTTTCCAAATGGATTTCCAGCTCACCGCTATTTACATTAACATTTTGAAATGAGATATTCACTCTGGGTGGTCTGCCAGTTGTAATAAATAAAGCTGATCTGTTAACAACTCTGGTTGCGGCAGGGTGAAATACATTATTAAAGGTAACTTCCAGACCAGTGTCTCCTAAATGGTTTTCAATTCCAATAGTAGAATAACACCCGTGAATTGGGGTACCGCCATTAGGATAATATCCGTCAGAGGTATTATTAAACTCCTCATATTGAATTTTTATTTCGCTATCTCCCGTTAGCGTAGCGGGATAATTGGCTTTATTGTAAAGGATTATTTCAAAGGTTTCCCTGTAAGCCCCATTATTATCGTAGGTACGCAGATCATCCCATTGAATCACCACCATATCATCATCTGCATAATGATAAACATACCCTCCGGTACCGGTTTTCAAATCATCCCAAAAAGCTGCCACCATTGGAGACGGACCACCAGCGCCGGGGAGGGAATAATTCCTAAACGAATACATAAGAAAATCACCAAAAGAAATCCAGCCATTAGTATTTACAACAATTTTTTCATAGTCAATTCCATAAAAGGTAAAAGTAAAGGGCAGATCTACCACGGTTGAGCCATGGGTATAGGTATTGGCATAATTGTTGCCGTTCCCATTGTCATATATTTCCAACTGTGCTCCCATTCCCTCTGCCAGTTCAATCCAATTATAGCTTGGCGCTAATTCATAAGCAGAGTCTTCATTGTCATAAATGTAATAGCCGTAGGCATCGGGCCCCATGGGGTCAGATTCCCTAACTTCACCGAAGGTGATATTTACAAATTCTGTTCGTTTACGCCCCTCTGGACCTGATAGCTCTATGGATATAGGTAAAGTACTGCCATTAATAATTTGGGCATCTGGAAGCAGTGTGATATTTTCCAGAATTGAAGACTGCCCTGCTTCAATTTCCGGTACTAATCCATAACCCGATGATAGATTTACCAAGTTAGAATTGGGTAAAATCTGGAAAGAGAAATCCAGCAGTTTTTTGCTGCCCTCATTCATGATGTCAATAGAAATGACGGACTCCTTACCGGGTTCTACATGACCTGAATACCCATCAACGAAAAGGGATGGTCCATTAATTTGTATTGGTACTCTGCTTTGCCATTCATTCCCTTCTTCATCCATTAAATAAAAACTCAATTCAGTATCATCAAATTGAAAGGCAGTACTATAAACCTGAATTGGAATTTCAAAATATATAGTTTCATCTGCAACGATATGATCAATATGAATAATTGGGGTATGGAGTTCTATATGTTCATATTCTGTTGCAACCTGGATGACCACATTCTCTGCATCTTTCCCACCGTAATTTCTCAGAGGAATGGTGATAACTTCAGAAGTACCGGAGGAAATTTCTAACTCAAAGGGTTCTATTCCTAATGCAGATCCCGCCACAGAACTAATGTTAATGACCTCTTCGTAGGGACGGTGATTTCGTTTGATGATGGTTATTTCCATTTCTCCTGGTAATATTTCATCCCAGGTAAGGGCAACATAACCGTTTTCATCGGTAAGTTCTGATTCGAAAATTTCATCTTCGCCCATGAGTAGGGTAACCCGGGCATTTTCAGAGGGATTACCATCTTCGGTATATACAAATAATTCCAGTGTATTTGTTCCTAATGATATTTCGGTGGCACCATCAACTACAAAATTTTGAGGAACAGCAGACCACAGATGCAAAGCGGGATCACCAATGAGATTTGTCCATCCTGTAAATGCAGAAACAGCATTACCAGGGTCAGAGGGATAGGTGGTAATCATGGCCAAATCTCCATAGGCTTCGGCGGCACCTGCATACCATATTTTTTTGGGATAAATGGCATCATATACCCCCATATTTAGAATATTATTGTAAGCAGTATGAGTTCCTGTAGTGGCTAAACCGATTGCAGCAACTGCCCCCTCAGGGTTTCCTACCGAACCCATTTTTACAAAGGCCTCAGTCTGTGAATTTCCCTGATCAAAATCCCCTGTACCACAAGTCATAATGGTGGCGAATGGTGTATGATAGCCATTATTAAAACTGTTACTGGGGGAGGTGCCTTCATCTCCATAAATTCCACGGTAGTTGTAATATAAGATACCATCTTGAAATTGGTCAATGAGCCAATTGGTGAGTCCCCAACCATCATAGTCTGTTTCGACCCCTGTCATACCATGATTGATCATGATATTTTCTATGTACTGACTGGTGAAAACGGTGGAATTTCCTGACTCAGTAGGGTCACCCAAAAGAGCAGCCCTGGTAAACCATTCATCAGATTGGTAAATGGCTTTCTCATATTGGATGGTTTTATTGATTACATTTTCCATTGTAGAGGAAGCCTGACCGGAAATTCTGCCTACAAATACCTCAGGTATGAGATCGTTCCCGTCCAACTGTCCAAAATCTGAATCTGTGGAACCATTATACCAGTTCCAACCACCGGTACCCCAAGATTGGTAAAAACAGTCAATCACATCTGTATCACCAACGAGACCCACAATTTCCGGAGGATTTTCCCAGGTTTCATATGCATTTTGAATATATGATTTGATGGTTGACTCATTTCCGTTAGACGCACCAATTTCTGAAGTAGTTACTACATTAACAATGTATCCTTGTTTATGACGCCAGTGAAAAAGTTCCTGTACCATGGCATTATCCCGCCAGTTTCCTCCTGCAATATACAAAATAGAAGGATGTTGATAATCATTATCCCTGTCAGAGGTAGTGAAGTTAATAAACATATCTTTGTAAAATTCATCAAATATATGTGACCGTTTACTTTGTTTGAATAGAGGTGAGAGTCTGTCACCCGTTTCAGTAATGACAACTTCAACTTCTTTTAAAACCACTAACTTTTTATATTTGGGATAATAGGTATAGGGTGTAACCTGAATGGATACAAATTCAATACCCCTGCCTGCTGATCTTTCTGAAACTTCCAGATTTTTCTCTGGGAAGGGTGCAAATGAATTGTACAATTCTTCATTTATGGATGTTATAGATTCCACTTCCCATTTCTCCATTCCCTGGTGGGGCACAATATTGATATTTTCAATTACATAGGAATCATGGATTACTAATTGAAAATCATAAGACTTATGGGGATCCAGTTGAAAATAGGTAGAATAATAGGGTAATTCAGGCTCTCCTGTTTTTACAGTGTGCCCCTCACCAAAACTGGCCAGCCGGGTATATCCTCCCTCCAGGTATTCAGGATTAGGAACTGTATGTAATATTAAGGAGGATATATTATTCTCTGAATTTTTTAATTGAAATACATTATCTGCGGGAAACAGAAACGTAAAGGCAACAAATAGCAATGCAATTCCCTTGAAAAAGTGGCTCATCTTCCTCTCATCTGTCATTAAGTTAAAGTTTAGGCATAAGTCTAATCTCAAATATAGACGGGGGAAAATTCACTCTCCCAAATTGAATATGTTACAGGATGTAAATGAGATATATTTTAAATTAATACCAAATCAGTCCAGAAGACCTTTTTGCCGATACTTTTCTTTGTATTTTTCATAGAGGTCTTTATGTCTGTCAGAGAGGTCAATTTTCCTCCCTTGTATAAAAGCAGATTCTACTGTTGTCATCACTTCTAAAATATCTCCGTCTGCGATGAACAGTGTAGCTTCTTTTCCTGCTTCTAAGGAACCAACTCTGTCGGAAACCCCTAAAATTTCGGCAGTTGATAGAGTGACAGAACGTAATGCTTCATTTATTGGAAGCCCATAAGAGCCCGCTTTTGCTGCATGATAAGGCAGGTTTCTAATATGGGGAGTTTGAAAGGGTGACTCAGAATTAGAAATACAAAATTTTACTCCTCCCTCATATAACATGAATGGAGTTTTGTAAGATTGGTCAAAATCTTCAAATCGTCGGGTTGGCTGGCTATGGGTTTGGGTATAAATAACAGGAATATTCTTGTTCTTTAACAAGGGAATTACTCTCCAGGAATCCTTACCACCTGCCAGAATCATTTTTACTCCATTCCTCTCAGACCAATATACAGCGGCTTCAATCTGCCGTACCTCATTGGCATGAATCATAAGGGGAAGGCGACCACTTATAAATGGCTGCATACTCTCCAGTTTCAAATCCGTCTTAAAGGAAGGACTATTGGTGGATTTGAGTTTATGATATGCCCTGGCTTCTTTGAAGAAATCATCCAATTCCTGGATGGACTTTAGGCGGGTATCTTTTTTGTCTTTCTCCTTTTTTTTCTTTTCTTTACCTGATTTAGATTTTTTCATTGAGGGCCAGAATATGTGAAGGGCAACCGTATCCTTTAAGGATGCCTCTTCCCATGTCCATCCGTCCAATACCATAAGAGAAGACATACCTGATATTCTCCCCGAACGGGGTACAGAATTTGCAAATAATATCCCATTCGACCTTGATATGGGAATAAGCTCAGAATCAGGATTATAACTCACATTGGCACGCACATTAGGATTCATTTTTCCTGTTTCTGCATAATCTCTTGTTGCCCGCACAGCTCCAATTTCCTGAAGTCCCAGAGTTGAAATGGCAGAGATTAAACCGGGGTAGATATGTTTCCCTGAAGCCTCGATAATTTGAGCATTTTCCGGAGGTTGAATTTCCCCGGCAATCTTGGTAATGGTGCCTTTTTCAAAAAGAATATCAGACTTCTCCAAAATACCATGAGAAACGGTGTAAATATCCCCTCCTTTTATAAGGATAGGCTGCACCTGGGGTGGTGCAGGAATCTGGTCAGAAGTATAGATTATTGAAAGGAAAAGTACATTAAGAATCAATTTCATTTTTCATCCTCTATACAATGGTGATGAATGGCAGATTTTTCTTCCCTGTGTTTCCATTCCTTTTTTCCCTGTTCCCTTGAAGAGAGAATCTTATCCGTCAATTTTTTTCTCAGGATATTATCACGTACCTTTAATTCCTGGTCAAGTTCAAGTGAAAAATACCTTCTGCCATCAATCCAGGTTTGCTCACAAACAGCCTTAGTTGATAAGGGGTGATCACTCCAGATTACAAAATCTGCATCCTTACCTTTTTCAAGAGATCCAACCCATTGGTCAACTCTCAATTGCATAGCAGGGTTTATAGTTACCAGCTTCAGGGCTTCTTCCTCTGAGAGTCCGCCATATTTCACCCCCTTGGCTGCCTCCGTATTCATCCTCCGGGCTAATTCACGAGAATCAGAATTGAAGGAGACATTCACTCCAATATCCGTCATCAAGGTACCATTATAGGGGATAGCATCTATAACTTCATACTTGTAGGCCCACCAGTCAGAAAAAGTAGATGCCATAGCTCCGTGTTCTTTTAATCGGTCTGCAACCTTATATCCCTCTAAAACATGTTGGAACACACCTACTGTAAACCCAAAATCTTCAGCTACTCTGGTGAGCATCATAATTTCATCTTGCCGATAGGAATGACAATGTATCTGACGCTTCCCTTCTAATATTTCTGCCAGTGCCTCCAGTTCCAGATCTCTGCGCGGTGGTACTTTCTTTTTCCATTTTTTTGGATATTGAAGGTAATCTTTCCATTCTTTATTGTAGGCTTTCGCTGCTGAAAATGCATCCCTCAGTATCTGCTCTACTCCCATTCTAGTCTGTGGGTAGCGGGTTGTATAATCATCCCCCCAGTTTGCCTGCTTCACATTTTCACCCAGAGCAAATTTTATTCCCGGCATTGCATTTTCATACAGGATATCAGACTGCACCCCACCCCAGCGAAGTTTGATTACGGCATTTTGCCCTCCAATTGTGTTGGCAGAACCATGTAAAATATTAGCCATGGTTAATCCCCCCGCCAATTCCCGGTAAATAGTAATATCATCAGAATTTAAGACATCTTGAATGCGCACTTCAGCAGTGACAGATTGGGTTCCTTCATTAATTGAAAAGGCAGCTGAATGAGAATGACAATCAATGAGACCTGGTGTGATATGTTTTCCCACTCCATTAATTTCCGAAACGGACTTGGATACTTTTAGTCCCACTCCTATTTCAGACACTTTCCCCTTTAAAAAGAGTATATCATGATTTTCAAGTTTCCCTTTTTTACCGCTGGTCCAGATGGTAGCATTTCTAATTACCACATCCTGGATTGGCGGTGGGTAGGATTCGGTGCCATAGGTACCATCAGGGAAATTTACTTTATAATCAGGAATTGATTGTTTGTCTGATTTCTTTTCCATCTTTTCTGATTGGTCTTTTGCTTTAATTGCTGTCCAACCGATTTTATGAGAGGGAATAGCACCTTCCATAGCATCTTCTATTATATGTCCGGTAAACCTCATGGGGACTGCGGTTGAATCCCACTGGACTGTCCAATTGATATAACTCCCTTCAACTTTGAGATTTGATAATTTAAATTCCGTAGTATCTTTTTCAAGTTTCCCTGAGTATGCTTTACCCTTTTTGATTAAATGAAGATGGTATTCCATATTCTCATATTTAAGGATCCAATCTCCTGCTACTTCCTTGGTATAAGGAGGAATGACCGGATATTCTACACCACCTATCCAGGTGGAAATTACTTTTGAATTTTTATCAAAATAATCACCGGAAACTACCGTCATATTTGCCAGAAATTGCGGTTTAATCTTCCCTAATATCTTGGACACTCCCATTTTGTCAGCGGGAATCGTGGTAAGTGCAGCTAAAGCCTCCTTTTTTTGAAGCCCTCTTTCGATTGATTTATGCAGGTTCTTCCTGAAATCTTTTTCAGACAATTCAAAAGCTGTGAGAGAAAAAGGAATGCCAGACTTAGAAAGGGCAGCAGGGTTTCCAGGAGCTAAATCCCAATGTTTTAACTCAGCCGTAGAATAACTCAACTCTTGATAAGGATGGGATAATTGGGGAAGAGCAGGAAAATCTAAAGGTAAAATTATGTAAGGATTATCTCCGCTTAATTCCGAAATGCGCCGATATTCGTATCCACTTCCTTTAATCCAGTATTGTATATTAAACTCTTGGGCAATGTTTTTAGATCGTAATGCGGTGAGTTCATGATTCGTCTCAAATATAAAGGGCAAATTTTCTGCCCTCCATTTTCCGATTATTTCCAAATCCCTGTTTTTCTTAAGGGGAGCATTGATCTGTGAATAGAGCGTTGTTTTCTTTTCAGTTTCTTTATACCAATTTCCATCGCTTAATGATTGCCTGATTAATGCCACTACTCCAAGGAGTGCATTGGGATATTTATCACTTCCCCATCCATCTACTTCATATCCAATAATTTGAGAAACGGAAGAAGATAAAACACTACCTTCTTTATTGAGTTGAAGTAAAGAGGATGTACCTTTGAAAATACCAGAATCAGGTACAACATGAGCTGCTGTAAAACCCATCTTGTGATATTTTTCCAGCTTTTTGGTATCGGGGACATATAGTTTAGACATATTCCTATCAGCATGAACCTTGAAATTCCAATGAGAGTCAGCCATTACTTTGTATGAATCATCTAAAGGAATTTCCATCCATGATTCTATAAAACCGGGATAGATCGTCATGCCCGTCATCTCAATTTCGGTAGCATCTTTAGGAATGGTAATTTTTCTGCCTACTTCTTCAATGAAGCCATCCCGAATGACTATGATAGCATTTTCTAATTTGTTTGCAGGGGTAGTATAAACGGTAGCACCAGTGAGTGCCCAAACGCCTGGAGGATGATGGTGAAGTCCATTTACCGGTTC
>CAZKEL010000047.1:0-19344 GCA_964551815.1 uncultured bacterium | reverse complement strand
TGCATACCCAATTGAAACATATTGGTAGAATGTTTGGTTAATTTCCAGGTTGGAAGGTAGGCTGCCATGATATGATAGTACAGGGATAAATCGTTACTCTTCCTGTAGGGTGAGTATAAGCCGCCAAGAATCAAATTATCAGATGGTTGAAACTGAAAGCCGCCAAGGACTCTGGAAGTTGAGCTCCCCTGCAAACTTCCAAAATGGAGTAGCGGTTGTGAATCTGGAGAAAGCACATGAGGTATATAACTTATCTCCGCTGCAATTGATGCCCCGGAATTTGCTCTCAGAATAACTGCAGATAGAAAGAGTATAAGGACGGATATACGGATACTAAATTAATCCCCTGCTACTGAGTTGTATAAAGCTAAGAACAGTTTTCATTTCAGGCATTGAATTAAAATCAGATTCAATCTTTTTAACTGCCTGAGTACGGTTTAAATCAGATTGATAAATCAATTTATAAGCGTGTTTTAAGGCTGTTCTGGTTTCAGCTGAGAAGTTTTTTCTTCTAAGTCCAACTGAGTTTAAACCACTAAATCGCAGAGGTTCTCCCATGGCCATGATAAAGGGAGGAACATCCTGTACAATTCTGAATCCGCCACCAACGAAAGCATAATCACCAACTTTACAGAATTGGTGTACCGGAGTCATCCCGCCTATGGTTACATGACGACCAATTTCTACATGTCCCCCTAACTGGACACCATTAGCCAGTATGGTATGGTCTCCTACTATACAGTCATGAGCCACATGCACATATGCCATGAGGAGACAGTTGGAACCAATAACCGTTTTACCCCTGTCAGAGGTTCCCCGATTGAGTGTACAAAATTCCCTTACCGTGGTATTGTCCCCCACAATTAATTCGGTTTCCTCCCCGGAAAATTTCAAGTCTTGAGGTATTTCCCCTACAATGGAACCTGCGAAAATTCTGCTGTTTTTCCCTATACGGGAAAATTGTTTAATCTGAGCATTAGCATGGATTTGGCTGCCGTCTCCAATAATTACATCCCTTTCGATAATGGCAAAAGGACCTACGGATACCCCCTGTCCTATTTGGGCATCCGGATGGATAACAGCATGGTTGGAAATCAAGTCAGAAATATTACTCCTCTCTGTCAACTACCGAAGCAAGCATTTCTGCTTCAGCTACAAACTCATCATTGACCATTGCCTTGCCCTTAATTTTACAAGTACCCAATCTAAATTTTTCCAGCGTAACCTGAAAATGCACCTGATCTCCCGGAGTAACAGTGCGTTTAAAGCGGCTTTTATTGATTCCAGTGAAATACATGAGTTTTGTTTCCGGGTTATCTATAGAATGGAGAACGAGAAAGCCTCCTGCTTGTGCCATGGCTTCCAGAATGAGAACTCCCGGCATTACCGGCTGTCCGGGGAAATGTCCCTGAAAAAAGGGTTCATTCATGGATACATTTTTTATTGCGTTCACCACTTTGCCTGGTTCAAGACTTATAATTCTGTCTATGAGCAGAAAAGGGTAGCGATGGGGGAGAATTTGCAATATTTCCTGAATATTAAATTTCACTTGATCGTGTTCCTGTGATGCTTTTTTAACAGCAAGTTTTTTTGAGTAGGTATTTTTAATTTTCTTTACCAATTCCACATTAGCAGCATGACCGCTGCGAGCAGCAATGATGTGACCACGAATTGGCATTCCCAACAGAGCAACATCACCTATTAAATCTAATACCTTGTGACGTACCGGTTCATTTTTAAATCGAAGGCTGGTTCCATTGAGAGTTCCGTTTTTTCCCGGAAGAATTGTTGAATCAATTCCAAAGAGTTCCTCCAGGTGTTCAATCTCTCCGTCATTTACATCCCTGTCCATGAATACAACGGCGTTGTCCAGATTTCCTCCCTTGATAAGCCCTTGTTCTTTCAAAGCCATTATTTCCGAGAAAAAGCAGAAAGTACGGGAAGGTGCAAATTCTTCCACAAAATCTTCATCAAGAGAATACATAGCCGTATATTGGGTTCCCAGGGAGGGTTGTTGGTAATCTGTCATGAAGGTGATTCGAAAACAATCAGAAGGAAGCACATGAATATCCACTCCACGCTCAGGTTCGGAGTAGGTGATGGTCTTATCTATAATTAATTCATGTTTGGGAGCTTTCTGTTTTTCAATTCCGGCTTTTAATAATATATCTACAAAAGGCTGGGCAGAACCGTCCATTACAGGAGGTTCCTTCTCAGTCAGTTCAATATGAACATTATCAATATGCAGACCTACCACTGCTGCCAAAATATGTTCAACCGTATGAATACGGAAATCATTCTGCCCAATAGTAGTCCCCCGGGAGATATCAATTACATGGTCTATATCTGCAATAATTTCAGGACAGTCTTTTAAATCAAGTCTCTTAAAGCGGATACCAAAATTTTCAGGGGCAGGTTTAAAAATAGCAGTGGTTTCAACCCCCGTATGTAAGCCTATGCCCTTGATGGAAACTTCCTCTTTGATAGTTATTTGATAGCGTGGATTATGGTTTACAGCCATATTATTGATTCTCCGCCTGTAGGGTTTCCTGTTCAAGCTTTCTTACTCTTTTTAGTAAGTCAGGTAATTTATTGACAGCTGCATTCTGGCGCAGTCTTTCCTTATGGGGTCTCGCCGGGGTTCCGGAAACAAATGAGTTTTCTCCGATAGACTGAAATACTCCGGATTTGGCAGCAATAACAGAACCAGAACCTATAGTAAGGTGATCAATAATTCCCACCTGTCCTGCAATAGTGATATTGTCACCTAACACCGTACTGCCTCCAATGGCAGTCTGCCCCGATATGACGCAGTTTTTACCGATTTGAACATTATGAGCAACCTGGATGAAATTATCAAATTTTGATCCTGCTCCCACAACCGTATCACTTAGAGTTCCCCTGTCCACACAGCAATTAGCTCCAATGAAAACATTATCTTCTATGATAGCTCTGCCAATATGGGGCATTTTATGGCGGATACCTTTATTGGTAACCAAACCAAATCCATCAGCCCCGATAGTGGAGCCTGAATCAATGATGCAATTTTTCCCGATAATGACTTTGTGGTACAGAGATACATTAGGGTGAATAATTGTTCCTTCCCCGATAGAAACATTTTCACCAATATAGGTCCCGGCACCGATGACCACTCCTCTCCCCAGAACTGTTTCACCCTCAATCACAACATAAGGTCCCACGGAAACACCCTCACCAAGAGTAGCCTTCTCATCAATAATTGCAGTTTCATGAATTCCTGGTTTAGGCTTTGGGGTGGGATGGAATAATTCCACAACTTTTACAAACTGAAGTGCGGGGTTTTCCACCTTAATGAAGGTTTTATTTTTCTTTTCTATAGGGAATTTGGAATTAACTATAAAAGCATCAGCAGAGCAGCCATCAAAGTACTGTTCATATTCCCGGGAACCAATAAAGGTGATGTATTGGGATCTTCCCAATTTCACATCACAAACCCCCTTAATATTCAATTGTGGGTTGCCAACAACCTCGCCCTGGATAGTCCGGGCAATATGTGCAACGGTAATCAAATTAATCTGTTACTGATCCTGTGGATTTTGCAAGTTCATCCATGACATCTTCCGTTAGGTTATGGGAATCCAAAGCATAGAGGAGTGCTCCTGACATTGCATCCAGGATAAAATCATATCCTCTTTCACTGCCCACCTTCTGAATTGCTTCATCTATTTTTGCCAGAACCGGCTTAAGCAATTGATTTTGCTTGCGGTAAATTTCACCTTCCGGGCCGAACTTTTCCAATTGAAATTTCTGAATGGTTTTTTCCATATTCAGCATTTCATTTTCCTTTTCAGATCTACGGGTATCACTCATGAGCAGACGCTGCCGGTCATAGTCCTGTTTTAGACTGTCTAAGCGGGCGATATGTTCGTTTAATTCACCCTCCAGCCTTCTCTGCTCTTTCTCAAGATCAACCTGTACTTGGCGGACTTCCTCAAAATTATTCATTATTTCGTTTGAGTCCACATAACCGATTTTTACATCTGCAAATGATAAACCTATCACGGAACTGAGCAGAATGAGGTATTGAATTGATTTCATTATTGTTTTTATCTCCTTATTAAATTTAAAATGGCATTCCAAAAATGAGGTGATGCTTCCAACCGAAAGGCTCACTGGTTCCCCATTCGTCAAAACCGTATCCGATATCATATCCCAGCATTCCCAACATGGGAATAAATACCCGAACCCCCACACCTGCAGACCGCTTCATATCAAAGGGATCCAGCAGATTTGATTCCAGCCAGGCATTTCCCATTTCTGCAAAAGCCAGTGTATAAAGGGTAGGGTTTTCAGATAATGAGAAGCGCAGCTCAAGGGAATATTTCATCATGTAATTCCCGATGATATTGTTGCCGCCGCTGGATGGATCTGGATAACCCCGCAGCATTTCACCATACTGGAATCCTGTACCACCAATGATGAAGGATTCGTTAGGTGTGCGAATGGAATATTTTTTTGAGGATGGAAGCTGCTTAAGCATTCCTCCTTTAAAAATTTGAGAAATGGTTACTCTTTTATGCAGGGGAATAAACCAATTAAAATCCAGTACATGTTTATGATAGTTCTCATCTCCTCCCAAAAAAGAACCTGAAAGCGTACTGGTCCAGATTGATTTTGAACCGGAAGTGGGGAATTCCGGGTGATTTCGGCTGTCGCGTGTAATAATCTGAGTTAGAGAAATCCCCGAGGATTGAATCCCTGATTCGGGCAAGGTTCCTGAAACAACATTTCCATCCGGGTAGCTGTAAGTAGTATCCAGTTCAACCATGTGTTGCACATCATTCCCCAGATAATAACTAAGGCTGGAAAGGGGTATGGGTGTGTCAGAGAGATAGGATTTATTGCCAAAGCGAAACATCCATGACCCTCTGAAAAAGAAGTCAGGCCACTTAAATCTTCTGCCCCAGCGCAGAGAACCGCCGTGTTGTTTAGTATCGAAAGGAAGGTAACTGCCCTGCCCCCGTCCTCTTTCTGTGTAATAATAACTTCCCCCTACCATATTGGGTGTGTCAAACAGCCAGGGTTCTGTAAAACTGATTGAAAAGGACTGATAAGCAGCAGTATTCTGACTGGTATAAGTAGTAGGATTGTAGAATTGCCCGGAACCGCTGGAGGCACCAGTGTTCGCATTAAGTCCCCGTTGGTAAGAGATGGACAGGGTTTGACCTCTGCCACGGAAGTTGGGGAATTCAAAACCACCACCGCCGGTAAATCCATAAACGCCATTGTATCCCATGGAAAAGTTCGCCTGGCCTGTACTTTTCTCAAACACTTCTAATTGAATGTCTATTTCATTATCACTGACGGGAATCACATCGGGAATCACATTCTCAAAAAAATTCAGCATAAAGATATCACGGTAGCTATCCATGAGTTTTTTTCTGCTGAACAAATCACCGGGGTACACCCGTAGTTCCCGCCGGATAACATTTTCATGCGTCCTTTCATTTCCCTTGATATGAATTTTTCGTACATGGACAATCTGATTTTCCGTTATGTCAAAATGAATGTCCAGAGAATCTTCCCCAACGGGTGTGATAAGTGGATTTATCTGAAAATAGAAATAACCCTTATCTGAATAGAGGGGACTCACCCTTTCAGAAATGGCTATTTCAAAATTTTCTTCTCTGAAAATGTCCCCATTTTCAAAACCCAACCGGGCTTCTAATTCTTCCTTGCTATGAACAAAATTCCCATCCCAGGTGATATTGCGGACTTTATATTGAGGCCCTTCATAGACTTCAAGCGTAATTTCGTACCCATTTCCTTTTTCATTTAATTGCACCGATTCGTTCACAATATAGAAATCACGGTATCCGTTGTCTTTGTAAAACTTAACAATTAGTTCTTTATCTGCTTCAAATTGGTCTTCTTTCCAGGTTCCTCTCCAGGGAAAGTACCAGGTTTTTGCTTTATTTTCCTTGAATTTCCCGGATAATTTCCAGTCAGAATACACCGAGTTGCCGATAAAATCAATTTTTTTGATCTTAGTTTTTCTGCCTTCAGAAATGATGAATTTCAGGTTTTGACTGTATTCCAAATCACCGGGACTATACACTGTATCAATTTCAATATTGTGATAATGTTTTTCAGCATAAAGGGATTTGATGGTCTGCATGGCATCAAAAACAGCATAATCAGAGAGAATCTGACCCGAATGCAATTCTAACTCCTCATTCAAGGCTCTTTTAGATTTTTTCTTATTCCCTTCATAACTTAACTCAGCCAAAATAGGAAATTCTTCTACCAAAATTTGCAGATATACACCCTCCTCAGTTTCTTCTAATAGGTTAATCTGGATATTTCCAAAGCGTTTCAAATTCCACAATCTCTTAATGGCCTGCTGGAATTCATTACCCTTAAGTGTCATTCCCTTATAGAGGCGCGCATTGCGCTGGACATCTTCATCGGTGATGCGTTGATTTCCTTCAACCTCAATACCCAAAATAAGGATTTTTTCATCCTGAGCCTGAAGTTGAAAAGAAACAGCAAGAATGAATATACCTATTACTATGCGGAAAAAATTCATGGGTGATTAACGGTTATTCGCCTGTAATTGTTCACTGATTTTTCCAAACCGGCGTTCACGGGATTGGTATTCCATGATAGCAGCATTTAAGTCATTTCTGCCAAATTCGGGCCAAAAGGTGTCTGTTACATAAATTTCTGTATAAGCGATCTGCCAAAGGAGGAAATTACTGATTCGAAATTCTCCACCGGTACGGATGAGCAAATCAGGGTCTGGAATATTATGAGTATAGAGATGTTGTGAAAACTGTTCTTCAGAAATATCATGGGAAGAAATTTCTCCCCGGGCTGTTTTATCTGCCAATTGCCGGGCTGCCCTGATGATCTCCTGCCGACTACCGTAACTTAGGGCAAGGTTTAGATTCAATCCGGTATTCTGAGCTGTCTTTTCAATAGCATCTTCCAGTTCTCTGCGGACATTTTGTTCCAATTCCTGAAGATTTCCGATAACGGAGAAACGCACATTATTTTTCATGAGATCTTTTACTTCTTTTCGAAGGGAACTTACCAGAAGTTTCATGAGAGCGCTTACTTCAGTGGCAGGCCGATTCCAGTTTTCAGAGGAAAAGGTATAAAGAGTCAGAATATTTATATCAAGCTCTCCACAGATTTCTGTTATGCGGCGGACAGCACGAACCCCTTCCCGATGACCTGCGATGCGAGGGAGTCCTCGTTCATTTGCCCAGCGGCCGTTGCCATCCATGATAATGGCAATATGCCCCGGAATATTTTGAGTGTTTTTTTCTATGGAGATATTTCCTGTAAAATCAGCCTTGAATACAGCCGGATAAATTACCGGGATATTTCAGAAAAACCAACAACGGAAAGAAGAAGAAAATTACAGATTGAAATGAGGTGAATAATGGGGAAGGATTTCAGGGGGGAAGGAAGAGTCACGAATGTGGAATGTTGAATATCGAATTATGAATAATGAATCAATCTACACTTACCTCTTCATTTCATTACGATGCACAAGTCGTTTCGATTGCCCATTGCCCAATTAACACTGCCCCCCTTTATTATCCAGAAGAACTCTGAAGGAGTTCAATAATAATAGCAGAAAATTGTTGTTAACCTCCAACCCTGAGGGGGTTGAACCACAATAGTTGAATAATGAATATCGAATGTTGAATCAATCTACATTAACATTACGATTGACAAGTGATGAATGACGAATCAATCTACGGTAACACTATTTATCCATGGTAACTTTAGCGTAGTTGGAGGATGGGCAGGCAAGTGATGAAGGAGGGGATTGAAAGCAGGGAATTCCTGTCTCTCCAAACCAATCACTCCACTCCTTAGTAGGTACAGTCTCCTATTCTGATTCTCTGACAGTTACTACTTAAAATTACGGCTATTCAGGAAGTCTCTGCTAACTTCACCAACTGCTCAGCGATAGATTGAAATTCCTTGGTTATGGGAGAATCCTCATATTTTAGCACATAAGGGGTACCACTATCAGCAGATTGTGCTAATTCCGGACTTAAATAGACCTGCCCCAAAAGAGGCACTTCCAATCTTTTACTTTCTTCTGCTCCGCCGCTGCCTGGGAATATCCGGCTGGTTTCATTACAATGTGGACAGAGGAAATGGGTCATATTCTCGATAACGCCCATTACCGGTGTATTCACCTTCCCAAACATATCCGCACCTTTTTTCACATCAAGTAAGGCTAACTCTTGGGGAGTGGTCACCATAACTGCACCGGTGAGAGCTAATTTTTGAACCAGGGTGAGCTGAATGTCGCCTGTCCCCGGGGGAAGATCTAAAATGAGAAAGTCCAGTTCACCCCATGCCACATCTTCAAAAAACTGCTGGGTCATCCGGCTTACCATGGGTCCCCGCCAGACAGCCGGAGCATTCTCATTGTTAATGAAGCCAAAGGACATAAGCTGCATATTGAATTTTTCCAATGGGACTAATTTTTTCTCATTGGTCATTTCCGGTTGGCGGGAATCTCCCACAAGCAAGGGCAGACTGGGACCGTAGATATCCAGATCAAGAATCCCGGTCTTGTACTTTTTACTGAGGGCTGCAGCAATATTAATTGAAACTGTTGATTTTCCCACACCTCCTTTACCGCTGGCAATGGCGATCACATTTTTCACCTGGGGAATGGGAAGGGGTTGCATTGCTTGCTGCTGCTGAGCAGGCTGATTAGCCGGTTTAGTAATGGTAATATCAACAGATGTTATGCCGGCAGAGGATAGTTTCTGCCGGATAGTTGATTCAAGCTGATGTAGAGTTTCTGCATTATCTGAATTTATATGGAGTGAGATATCTACACCCTTTTCAGTCAGGGTAATATTTTTCACCATACCAAAGGAAAGGATATCTCTGCTGAATCCCGGATAATTGATCTCTTTTAAAATATTTTGAATATCTTCAGTCGTGTGTTGTTTTGATTTCTGCATAGGAGTTATAAGTACAAACGGCTGTCTGAAAGTCAAACAGCCGTTTGCATGAGTTTATGATTAATTCTATTTATGGTTTAACCGTCGTAGTCCCTGCCGAACCAGTCATAATTAATTTTAATGAAATGTTTCCATTCTTCAGGAACGGCATCTTCTTCAAAAATGGCTTCAACAGGACATTCAGGTTCACAAGCACCACAGTCAATACATTCTTCAGGGTCAATGTAGAGCATTTTATCTGTGGGATCAAACCCCGGTTCTTTGGCTTCGGCACCAGCGCCCTCTTTGTCTTCAGGGCCGTGGATGCAATCAACGGGACACACTTCAACACAGGCTGTGTCACAGGTTCCTACACATGGATCGGCAATAATATATGCCATGAATTATTCTCCCTTATTTTAATTAATAATTTTTTAGTGGTTAAATTGGCATGAAATTTACAGAGGGATAAAAAATCCCGGCAAATAATAATGTAATATTTTCTTTAACTTTTCACCCTGGTGGCACGCAGTATAATCAGAAATTCAAACTTTGCCTTCCTCTGGGTAGGGCATCTAATCTCTCATGCAGGAGATGCCGTTTATGCAATTGCTCTCCCCTGGCTCATGCTGGAACTCACCGGTTCAAAGTCTCAAACTGCAATCGTTTCTATGAGTGCTTATCTCCCGGCTCTTTTATTTGGGTTAGTTGCCGGGTCTGTTGTTGACCATTATAATAGAAAATGGATAATGATCTTTTCAGATATTATCAGGGCATTGCTGGTTGTTATTGTTCCCATTAGTCTTATTTATGGATTTGTTTCACCACTTTTAATCGGAATCATTACCTTCTCATTATCAGCCTTTTCCACTTTTTTTTATCCGGCGCGGGATAGCCTTATTCCCCATATCACCACCCCGGAAGAATTACCGGCAGCCAATTCTGCTATTTCTGTATCGGGACAAATGTCACATTTACTGGGTCCTCTTTTTGCAGGAGTGGGAATTTCTCTTTTAGGGCTAACTCACCTATTCACGGCTGATGCAATTAGTTTTCTCTTTTCTATAGTGATGATAAGTCTGGTAAAAGCCCCTTCTCAACGGTCTCATCTTCATAACCAATCGTCCCAATGGGAGGGAGTGAAAAAGGGGTTGTCCTTTGTTCATCAACAGAGGGGATTAAGACGGCTTCTACTCCTTACTTTTGTGAATAATATCTTTATTATGGGACCTGCAATCATTGGTCTGCCTGTATTTGTTAAAGAAGTCCTGACAGATGATTTTACCGTATTGGCTCAATTGGAAACTGCCATGGCAGGAGGTATGATAGCCGGTTCTTTCATTTTCTGGAAAGCCATAAAAAAATGGAACCCCGTACATATACTCCTGTTCGGAATCATTTTGGACGGTATTACTTATACGTTCCTTTTTTGGGTGGAGAGTACCCTGTCAGGAATATTCGTACTCCTAATACACGGTATAGGGATTCCCCTGATAACAGTATCACGAACCACTATTATACAGAGGTCTGTCCCTGATCATTTTAGAGGAAGATTGTTTTCTATGGTATATATGGCCGTGATGGGAACCACGGCATTATCGGTAGGTATGACGGGGTTTATTCTGGAATATATCACCTCCAGTCAATTGTTTCTCATAATTGGTATTGGGGCCGCAGGAACTGTAGTCATTGGTTTACATCCTGCAATAAGGTCTGATTTGGTGAATACGTCACACCAAGCTGAATCACCAGACCCTAATTAACCATTGGTTACCGCCGATAATTAGGGTTAAATTTTAAATTATATAACAGATATTGATTTGGTGTTTATCATAAAATCAGATCAGTTTAATTGCGGTTTTTTTACATTGTATCTTATTTTTTAGTTATTAAAAGAAGATAGCATCAGGAAGCCATGTATTTTCCTGATATTTAATTTTTTATTTACCAATTATACCAATTTAGTCCCTTACCCGCCTAACTGATACTCATAGTTAAACACTGCACCTTAAGTGCAATCCATCTGTTTACCTGCGAACACCTCTAACAGGAAAGAGACGATGAAAACAGATAAAGAAATGTTTATCAATGTTTCTGCCGGTTCCACCCGTATCGCCCTTACGGATAATGGAAATTTGGTAGAATTACATATTGAGCGAGCAGATTATGACCGTATGGTGGGCAATATTTATAAAGGTAAAGTGCAAAATGTCATTCCCGGAATGCAGGCAGCTTTTATAGATATCGGGTATGAATCCAATGCCTTCCTGCCTTTTTCAGAAATAGCCAGCCCTGAAAACCTGAAGAACCTCTCATTTGATGATGAAGATGATGAGGATAACAACGGTAAAAAACCCCGTAAAATACAGCAGAAAGATTTCAATCCTGAAAAGGATATGTCCATAGGTGATGATATTCTGGTTCAGGTTATAAAGGAACCATTCAGTGGTAAGGGGCCCCGTGTCACTACGGAAATTTCAATACCGGGTAGTTTAATGGTGCTGGTACCTAATGCCAACTATATTGGAATTTCGAGAAAAATTGCCGATAAATACGAGAAACGCCGTTTGCGCAGAACCGTAAAAGAATTCAAGCCGGAAGGCTTCGGCCTAATTGTTCGAACCATAGCACAGGGAAAAGATGCCTCCCTGTTAGACGCAGACTTTAAACGGGTCTGGGAGAAATGGAAAGAGCTTGATCATAAAGTGAAAAAGAAATCAGCCCCTGTATTGGTGTATGGAGATTTCACTACTTCAGACCAGGTTATCAGGGATTTATTCACCCCTCAGGTGAACCGTCTCGTGGTGGATGATAAGCCTCTGTACAAACGCATTTCTGCTTACATGAAGGATGTAAGCCCCGACCAGGTGAAAAAACTGGAATTGATGAAGGGGAAAGGATCCATATTCCACCGCAATAATATTGAAGAGCAGATAGAAAAATCTCTCAAACGCAAAGTATGGATGAAATCCGGAGCGCACCTGGTGATTGAGCATACTGAAGCCATGGTGGTTATTGATGTGAACAGCGGCCGATTTATTGGCAAGAAAGACCATGAAACCAATTCCCTTAAAATCAATCTTGAAGCAGCGCGGGAAGTTGCCCGACAGCTCCGTCTGCGGGATATTGGCGGGTTGATAGTCATTGACTTTATTGATCTACAGGAAGCTTCCAACAGGAAAAAAGTTTTTGATGAACTCCGCTCTAACCTGTTAAAGGACAGAGCCAAAGTGTCTCTTGCTGAGTTCTCTAATTTTGGATTGCTGGAAATGACACGCCAAAGAATCGGACTCAGTCTGCTCCATACCGTTTCTGTGGAATGTCCCACTTGTAATGGGCTTGGCCGCATCGGTTCACACGAAACCACCCTTACCCGTCTGGAAAACTGGCTAAAACGCTTCAGGGCAAAAGCACGGGACCGCCGACTGCGCATCTTCCTGCATCCTGAAATGGTGGACTATATTAACGAAACTAAATCCAAAGTAATTTCCGGCTTCATGTGGGATAACTGGATGCTCATAGAAATTCAGAAGGATATGCACCTGTCGCCTGATGAATTTAGAGTCTATTCTAATAAGCGCAGGGAAGATGTAACAGAAGAAGTTTAGCTTGCTGGTAAAAGAATTAATGGGATAAATTTCTCGGCTCAACAATCAGGTAAAATTAGAATGTACGCAGTAATAGAATACGCAGGAAAACAATTCAAAATAGAGGAAGGCAGCTCTTTAAAAGTGCCTCATATTAACGGAAAAGAGGGCAGTAAAGTTACTTTTGATAAAGTACTCTTCTTAGATGATGGTAAAAAGGTAACGGTTGGATCGCCCACTGTTTCAGGTGCTAAAATTGATGGTGAAATTGTTTCCCACGGGAAAGATAAAAAAGTGGTGGTATTCAAATTCAAAAGAAGAAAAGGATACCAAAGGAAAAATTCTCATCGTCAGGATTACAGTATTGTAAAAGTAAAAAAATTAGGTACAGCTAAAAAGGCAGCTCCTGCAAAGGCGAAAAAAGAGGATGCAGATAAAAAACCTGCACCAAAGAAATCTGCAGTAAAAGCAAAACCTGCTGCTAAGAAAGCGGCACCCAAAAAGACTGCTGCAAAAAAAGTTGAAAATAAAGAGAAGGAGTAAGTAATGGCTCATAAGAAAGGTGTAGGAAGCTCTAAAAATGGAAGAGACAGCCATTCTAAACGATTGGGTGCCAAGCGTGCAGATGGGCAGTTAGTAACTTCCGGATGCATTTTGGTTCGTCAACGCGGTACAAAAATTCACCCTGGAACCAATGTGGGAATCGGCGGTGACGATACTCTTTTTGCCATGGTTGAAGGAAGAGTAAAATTTGAACGCAAAGGCAGAGATAAGAAACAAGTCAGCGTTATACCTGAAGCTTAATACCATTCTCTCTATTTAACGCAATTTGAAAAACTCTCTAATTCATAGGGAGTTTTTTTTTATCAAAATAATGTATAAACATTTACTTTTCATCCTAATCACTCTAAATTCAATGGACGCATTCACCATTTCGGGTATTGTTCAAGACAAAACTACGGGTGAACCACTCCCTTACACCAATATTGTTGTGGTAGAGAGTGCAGCAGGAACAGCTTCAGATATTAACGGCTATTATATTATTCCCTCCATAGATGAAGGGGTATATACAATGAAATTTATGATGATTGGATATGCTGCTCTGGAAGAATCCATTATCGTAAGCGGGGACAATCTCAGATTGGATGTAGAATTGAGTCCCCAAATGATTGATGTGGATGAAGTCACCGTTTCAGCGGAGAGGATGCGGTTTGAGAAAAAAGTGGATGTTAGCAGAGTGAATATTACTAATCGAGAAATCCGTAGAACCCCTGCCTTTGTTGAATCAGATGTTTTCAGAACAATCCAGTTACTACCCTCCGTTACTGCCAGCAATGATTTCAATGCAGCTCTGATCGTACGGGGTGGCAGCCCTGATGAGAACCTTATACTGTTAGATGGTACAGAAATTTACAATCCCTATCATATCGGCGGAGTATTTTCAGCTTTCAACGCTGACATGGTATCTGATGTTGAATTTCTTGCCGGGGGATTTCCTGCTGAATATGGAGGCCGTCTCTCCTCAGTTCTTAGTATTACTGCCCGGGATGGAGACTCAAAAAATGGCAGATTGAAAGCTGGAAATCCCCTGAAAAAATACTGGGACTTCAGTAAGGCCTCAGGAGATGTTAGTCTTCTCTCTTCGAAGTTGTTAGCAGAAGGAGCATTGTATAAAGGATCATGGATGGTTTCAGGTAGGCGTACTTATTTTGACCAGTTTGTCTCAGCTTATTACAAAATGAAGGATGAAACGGAACCCTTCAAATATTATTTTTGGGATACTCATATAAAAATGAAAACTGCTCCCACCCTGAACCATCAATTTACTTACAGCCAGTTTTCCGGAAATGACAATCTGTTCATGTCCGTAGGAGGAGAAGGCTTCCCCGCCATAGAATTCAATTGGGACTGGGGAAATTATACCAATAATCTCACCTGGAAGTTCATCCCCAACAGCAACTATTTTATAGAATCGCGGCTTTCCCAAACCATTTATGATTTTGACGTTGATTTTCAAATAGACTTCGTTACGGATTCCACGGATACAGAATCAAACCCTGATGAATCTCTCAGTGAAAATGACTCCGACCTCTCTTTAAATATTGATAATCTGGTAAAAGATATCAGCTTTGAACAGGTTCTCACATATATTTTATCTGAAGACCTGCGCTTTAAGGTTGGCTGGCAGCAAAAACAATTGAAAATGGACTATAGTGAAACCTTCGCAGGAGAGGAATATTTCAGCCTGCATTCCAAGCCTCTTATTCAATCTCTTTTCTTTAATTCTGTGTATCGTCCTCACCCATTGTTTTCCATGAGTATGGGAGGCAGGATTTCTAAATTTAATCAATATGATGAATATTTATATGATCCCCGCATTGCCTTTAAATTTAATCCGGACTCTGACATTGCACTAAAATTCAGTTGGGGGCGCTATTCTCAGTTCCTCTATACTATTAATCAAGAGGATGAGCTGCTTAGGATTGTTGACTTCTGGCAGCCAATTCCCAAAAACCAGAAACCCCAGCAGTCTGAACATTTTATAGCAGGAACGGAAATCTGGTTTTCACAAGGGAATACCCTTTCCCTGGAAACCTATTATAAGAAATACCTGCATTTATACGATTTGAATCCCGTGATTGACCCTACGGATATTGAGGGTACCTTCGCAGTGCAGGGTACTGGTGATGCCTATGGAATTGAACTCCTTTACCGTCTTAATTATAAGAAAATTTCAGGATGGGCGGGATATGCTTTTTCAAATATTTTAAGGAAAGTAGATTTGAATTCCGACGGAGAAATTTGGGATGATAAAGAAGAGTATCCTGCAAAGTATAATAAACCCCAATCTTTAATTTCGGTGTTAAATTATCAATTGACGGAGAAAAATGAAGTTGGTCTTAGCTGTGTGTATGAGAGCGGACAAACCTATACAGCAGTCATTGGAAAGGTCCATCAGGCAGGGCAGCAAAATTATGGCAGTCTTGAAAAACCCTATAATTATTTTGGTAATATTTATGGAAAGCGAAATGGATCTACCTACCCTAATTATTTCAGATTGGATCTCAACTTTGCCCGAAAAATTACCTTTTTTAATATGCCCGGGAAATTAAAAATTCAGGTGATCAATGTATTAGACTACTACAATGTTCTTCTCTATAATTGGAACCATACTGCCTCTCCATCAGAAGTGGAGGCATACAGTATGTTTCCCCGGGTTATCACCTTCGGATGGGAGTTCACTCTGTGATGAAACATAAAATATTCTGGGTAATGCTCTTATTGGTTTTCAGCTGTAGAAAACAATTATCTATTACTGATTTTACCAGCGACTATAATTTCTACCAACCGGAAATCCGAATTGAAGCTCTACTGTTGCCCTCCGATAACACTGCCATTATCCGCATTGACCGGTCAGCCAGATTAGACGAAGGCTTAAATGAAGAAGGCTACTATAATTGTGAAGATGATGACGGGGATTGGGGATATTATTATTGTACTGAAATTGACAGTGCTTATGATAAAAGCACTCAATGCAGTAATGAATGTACCTCTGAATGCATCCTCCATTTGTATTTCTGTGACAGCGATTCCACCACCTTTGTTGCAAAGAATGACTGTAATTCACACTGCACTGAAGGAGAATGCACTACTGACGATGTGGGAGAAGACGGTCGTCCTGCATTTGATTCTAATAATGATGGTGATTATGAGGATATTGGCTTACAGGGAGATTTACCTCCGGATAAAGGGGAAGGAAACGGTATCCCGGATTGCAATGAGCCCAATGTAGATGAATTTGATGAGATTTTACCAGGAATTCATATTAATGACTGCAGTGTGTCTATAATATATGAAGGGGATAGCTGTCACTTTGTCTATAAAGAAGATGGGGGGATGTTTCATGAAGAGGGTGGCAAAAAACATTCTGTATTTGAAGCTGAACAGGTAAGCTACGGTGCATGGATTCCGGACACATCCAATTGTCCTCTGCGTTTTGATCATTATGATTCTAAATATAATTTATCTATAGATTGCAGAGACGAAGCTGGTTTTGAACACACCGGTATTATTACGGCAGAGGATATCCCCAAAAGGCCGGTGGTTTTTTACCATCAAAGCATGGAAGATAGTTTAATCAGGTGTAAGGATGCAGGGGAAGATTCCAGTATTTTTAACTGCATGGATGGATTTAATGTCAGTGACACCACTTTTTTTGAGTTGGGAACCGTAGATTATGACTCCGTGAACTGTGCCTTGTTGGAACTGGCTGTAGATTTAATGGAAGAAGAGACGCAGGATAGTCTTAATTGTAATGAGCTGGATACAGAAACAAGACAAGGAATAATTTTGGGATTTATCGCCATGATGCAAAATAGCAGTATTGAGGAATTAATTATCCCCAAAATTCGATATGCTGCCCTTTTTGAAACGGATTGGTTTCAGGCAGTACAATATGTTCAAAATCCAATCACAGGAGAATGGGTGTATGTACACGGGCATCCCGCTGCAGTAGTGTCAGATGAAAATATTTTTGACGACAAACTCATCACCTGGATTGAAGCAGTTGTCTCTGAACAATATAAAAATATGGATGGAGAAGTTGAATCTTCCTCCTTTAAATATGAGATTTTTACCTTTTCAGAGGGGTATAAAAATTATTATTTCTCCGATCAACTGGATTTAGCTGACCCCGTTCGCAGTAATTTGCGGGACTCTTTTGGGAATACAGTAATGGGTGCTTTTGGAGCTATGTCCTCAAGAACCCTAGGATTTGAAGTTATGCGGCTAGATTCCCTTTTAAATCAGTAACTCCCTAAATATATCTGGGAACAACCCATTCCACCACCTTATTTGTTTTGTTGCACATCCTGCTATCTGACTTTTGTTAGCAGTACCAATAAAAATGACCATTGACCATTGACCATTGACAAATGACCATTGACCATTGACTAAGAACCAAATACCCCTAATTAAACTTTGGGTCTATGGGCAGGAGTTGATTAAATTCATCTATTCCTCTTTCAGCTACTACCTCACTGTTTATAAACTGGCATAGTACTTCTAATCGAAGAGAAATATCAGGAAGTTCAAGTAATTTCTGTTGTTCCTCCCAGGGAATGGGAAGTGCCTGACATATCATATTCACCATCATTTCTGTTGTAAGTCCCGGGGCATTGAAAATATCAATTTCGATATTTCCAGATGACAATTCCACTAATCTGTTAAAGGCTCGAAATAGCTTTTTTCTCAGTTCATCCTCCTGTGGAATTATCGTAATATCTTCTATGAACCGGGTGGCGGCAATTCTGTAAGACTGGGATTTCTCAGCCTCGAAAAACTGGACTTTTTTAATTCCGAAAACAGAAATAAGATATTCCCCATTTTCCCTTTCTTTATATTGAACAATCTGAGAAAGAGTACCAATGGGATATATTTTCGGATTTTCAGTTATAGGTGTATCATCATCAGGATGGATGTGGGCATTACCAATAAATCGTTCTCCTTGGAGTACTATTTTCACCATTTCCTTATAGCGTTCTTCAAAAATGCGAAAAGTATGACCTGTAAGGGGAAATAAAACAAAATCAGGGAGGGGAAACAGGGGAACACTTCCGCTATAGGACTTTAGCAAATCATCTTGAAAACTCATATCATCCCTTTCCCATCAACGGGGAATCGAAGGAAGGGAGAAATTTGCAGCTTTCAGTACTTAGGCAGGCTAAGAGACATGGTTCTAATGTTTTCATTAAGTCCTTAAATAGTGTATTTTGAATCCATTTGAACTTAATGGTTTTAGGAGGATTCCTCAATGGTTTTTTTCACGGCTTCAATATTTCGGGAAAGCCCTGCAAATTTAGTTCGTTTTACTGCAGATTTTGAAAAAAGGGTTCGAAATTCATCTTGAGTAAGGTTTTTCCACTTTTTCAATTTTCTGGATTGTAAATCCTCTCGGGGTTGAAACTCCTCTAAGGTGGTGATTTTTTGAAAACTGATATTCCAGGGACAGACTTCCTGACAAATATCGCAGCCATAAATCCAGTTGTGCAATTCAGATTCGTATTCTTCCGGGAGATCACCCCTGTGTTCAATGGTAAGGTATGAAATACATTTTCCCGCATCCAGCACATAGGGTTGAGGGAAGGCATTGGTAGGGCAGGCATCCAGGCAGGCAGTACAACTTCCACAGAGGTCTTCTGTAAAAGGAGTATCATATTCTAATTCAACATTCAGAAGAATTTGCCCCAGAAAGAGCCAGGAACCAAACTCTCGTGTAATAAGATTAGTATGCTTGCCCAACCACCCAAGACCGGCTTTTTGTGCCCAGTCTTTTTCTGCGATTGGAGAGGTATCAATGGCAACGATCCCTCGAATTTCAGGGGCAACTCCCTGCAAGGAGGTGTACACACTGTACATTCGGTTTTTTACAACTTCATGGTAGTCATCCCCCCAAGCATAATTTGAAATTTTACAGGCATCTTCTCCGTCTTCCGGGTGGCCCGTGTAATAATTCATTCCCAGGGAGATGACGGATTTCACCTGCGGAAAGTAGCGTTTTATATCCCAGCGCTCCTCCTTCCGTTTTGCCATCCATTTCATACCTGAGTGATAATTTTTTTCCAGCCACTGTTGTAATCTATCTCTGGTAACAGGGTCAGAAACTGCGGGAGCTATACCCACCTTTGAAAATCCATGGTGGGCTGCAGTATCTTTGACAATGGAACTAAGACGGGAGGCAGTCAATACTTATTTCAAAAGTCCGAAAGAATTTCTTTTGCCTCACGGATATCATC